>JBKEAN010000252.1:0-7773 GCA_047972415.1 Mangrovibacterium sp. | reverse complement strand
GCGGCAGCTCGGCTTTGGTTTTCCGCTACACGGTTCAGTCCGGCGATTTGGACACCGATGGCCTCACGGTGGGAACACTTGCCCTAAACGGCGGAACCCTGAAAGATGGTTCGGGCAATGATGCCACGTTGACTTTGAACAACCTTGGCAGCACTAGCGGAGTCTTGGTTGATGGGGTGGCTCCAACGATTTCCGGGGTAACGGTACCGGCCAGCGGCAACTACAAAGCGGGCGACAACCTGGACTTCACCATAAACTATAACGAAAACGTGGTGGTAAACACTGCGGTGGGAACCCCGCAAGTTTCGTTGGTCATCGGCAACAGCACTGTTCAGGCCGCATATGTGAGCGGTGGTGGCAGCTCGGCTTTGGTTTTCCGCTACACGGTTCAGTCCGGCGATTTGGACACCGATGCCCTCACGGAGGGAACAATTGCCATAAACGGCGCAACCCTGAAAGATGGTTCGGGCAATCATGCCACGTTGATCTTGAACAGCCTTGGAAGCACTAGAGGAGTCTTGATTGATGGTGTAGTTCCCACTAGTAGTTCGCAAAGTTCGGCCGACGAAGCTTCGGCTGTTTCAATCAGTTCAGACTTGGTAATCAGTTTTAGCGAGCCTGTTTCCGTGGGATCGGGCGATATTCTAATTAAGAAAGCAAGCGACAATTCCACCGTTCAAACCATTGCAGTTACAAACGGTCTTCAGGTAACAGTGGCCGGGGCAGTTGTTACAATCAATCCGGCAAGCAACTTCGAATACAGCACGGCTTATTACATACAAATTGCACCAACAGCTTTTATGGATGCTGCGGGCAATGCTTATGCAGGTATTGCTGGCAATTCGACCTGGAACTTTACCACAACGAACCCGATTTTAAGCTCGGTGAACGATGTGGTTGTTACTGAAGGAAATACCGGAACAACAAACCTTGTGTTTACCGTGTCGCTTTCGGAACCGGCTTTAGCGGGGGGTGCAAGCGTTGATTATGCCACATCAAACGGAACAGCCGAGGCAGGAAACGATTACACAGCAGCATCGGGTACCCTGGTTTTTGCAGCCGGCGAAAGCAGTAAAACAATCACGGTTTCGGTAATGGGCGATGCCATTGTGGAAGCGGATGAAACAGTCAGCCTGACCCTTTCCAATGCAAACGGAACCAATGTTGTTATTTCCGATGCAACAGCCGTCGGTACCATTACCAATGACGATGCTGCCATGGTGACAATTGCCAATGCCAGCGGTTACGAAAACAACGGCGCGATAGCACTTACTGTCATGCTGGACAAGGCCGTGCAAGGCGGTTTTTCCGTTGATGTAAGCACGATGGACGGCAGCGCAAGCACCGCAGATAACGACTATACGCCAATTGCAGCGCAAACCCTTGCGTTTACCGGTACCGTTGGCGAAATGCATACCTTCAACCTAAACCCAACAGCTGATACCAAGCTGGAAACAGACGAAAGCTTAACGATTGCGCTAAACAACCTGTCGCCGGACGCATTGACTGTTGATGTAAGTAGGGTAGCCACAGTAACTATTCTGGACGACGACCAACCGCTGATAAACTTGCTGCAAGGCGTTACTGCGATTGGTAATGGCGGAACTTACGATTTTGGAAACGAAATGGTAAACAGCAGCACGGATGTTGTATTTACCATTGAGAACCAGGGCATGGGTGCGCTTTCAGTAACAACACCGCTTGGTGTTAGTGGTGCCGATGCTGCCGATTTCAGCATACAGCAACAACCTTTATCAACAGTAGCCCCGCCGGGTTCGACCAGTTTTGTTGTCCGGTTTTCACCAAGTTCGATTGGCCCGAAAACGGTACAAATCAGCCTGGTCAACAATAGCTTATGGAGCAATCCTTATACATTGACCATTCAGGGTACAGGGATTGATATCCCCGTTTTGCAAACCACAGCATTGGTCACTGGTTTGTATTCGGCCGATTTGGGTGGAACTGTAAGCAGCGACGGTGCAACAAGCATAACCGAAAGCGGTATTGTCTATTCGGCTACCAACATGGTTCCAGTACGGGGAGATGTGGCTACAAGCAGCGTTGTTGTTGGCAGTGGGATGGGTACGTTTAGCCAGGCAGTGAGCGGATTAAGTGCCGGACAAACCTACTATGTACGGGCCTATGCCACCAACGCAGCCGGTACAGGCTATGGCAATGTGATTAGCTTCCGTACAATCAGCCAGCTGCAAATAACCGACCCGGTGGTTTTGGCAAAAACGTACGATGGAACCACCAGTGCCACGGTGGCCAGTTTGGGCGTGCTTTCGGGTATCGTTAATGGAAACGACGTTGGTGTAACGGCCACCGCCGAATTTGACAATGCTACTGCTGGAACCGGAAAAACAGTGACGGTAACTTATACCCTCAGCGGTGCCGATCAGGCCTACTACCTGGCACCGCCCGCGTCAATCTTGCAAACGGGAGTTATTAACAAGGCCATGCTTACTTTTATTGCCGATGCGCAAAGCAAACGATACGGCGAGGTAAATCCGGCACTCACCTACCAAAGCAATGGTTGGGTCAATGCGGAGAACGAAGCGGTTTTAACAACGATGCCAAGCATTTCAACAAGCGTAAATACAGCCAGCCCGGCAGGTACTTATAACAATAGTTTAAGCCTTGGCGGCGCGTCGGGCGACAACTACGATTTTATGTACACCGCCGGCACCTTTACGGTAAACAAAGCCCCGCAAAGCATTGTATTTGACGAGGATTTAACCCGAAACATCGAAGCGGATGCCGATTTCAATTTAAGTGCAACCACGACTTCGGGCTTGCCCGTAACTTATACCTACACCTACACTGCCACCACAGCACCGGCAACAGTTAGCCCGGCGGGAGAGGTTAGTTTGAAAACTTCCGGAACAGTTGAAATAACGGCATCGCAAGCCGGAAATGAAAACTATCTGGCTGCCGAGCCGGTGACTCGTAGCTTGAGCATTGAAAGCTCCGACCCTTCTATCTGGCAAATAACCATCAACGGGATTACCTACACCAATCCCGAAAAAGAACTAAGCATAGAGCTGGGTTGCGGAGACGAAATGAACCTGACAAGGGTGACTTATACCAAAGAAGCAAATGCCAGCGCCGATGTACCCGAAGCTTTCTCTATCTCGACTTCCGGCTCCGGCACGTTCACCCAACTTATTCATTTGAGTTCGCAGGATGGAAGCCAAACGGCTACGTACAGCCTCACGATTGAAAAGCCCTTCGACTATTTAAGTTACGAAAACTTTGTGGTGCAGAAATTCGACAATGTATTGCTGGTGAATAACCAACCGGAAACCAACGGTGGCTACCGCTTTACCGCTTACCGATGGTACCGGAATGGAATACTGATCGGCACAGGGCAATATTACTCGGCGGGCGATAATGCCAGCAACACACTTGATCCGAGTGCATTGTACTATGTGGAAATGACCGGTGCCGACGGGGTGGAGTACCGTACCTGCGAGTTTTTGGTTTCGAAAAGGGCGACAGCCTACACAATTCAGGCTTCGCCAAGCCCGGCCAAGGCTGGTTCGGTTGTCCGCATCAGCACGACTTACGACCCCGATATGTTGAGTGACCTGAAATTACAGGTAAACAACCTGTACGGCATGCCACTTCTCCAAAAAGCAGGTGAATCAAACCAAAACGAGCTGGTATTACCAGCCGGAACCATGCCGGGAGTTTATGTAATCAGCACCAAAGCCGGAGGGGTGGTTCTTAGTACAAAAATCATCGTGCAATAATTGGTATAGGTTTGCAAAAAACAAATTTGTCGAACGTAAAAAAATACAGAACAATGAATACATGCAAGTTAAACCGCTACAAATACAGTTTACTTTTTCTCGTAATTTCGCTATTCGGTATGGGGCTGAAAGCGCAGGAGGTGAAATTGCCTGATTCAGAAATCTCGGTCTGTGTTAAGGGGCCTTTTTCTACACTTCGCTTTAACACAAACGATTTGGTGGATAGTAACAGCCGTTACGGTATGGGATTCGGGCTGCAATATGGCTATTACCTCAATCAAAACTGGAGTCTCTCGGCTGGACTGGACTACCAAGCATACCGTTCGGAGCTGTTGTTGGGAGCTGTTACCGATAGTTATTTATCAACCGATGTTGAAGGCGACGATTTTGAGTTCCGCTATTCAACCAGCTCCTATCGCGAGTGGGAAAACCTCAGTTTATTTTCAGTCCCCGTCCGTGTGCAATACGAAACCTCCGGCAACGAGCTTCGAATTTATGCATCTGCCGGTTTATCGGTTGGTTTCCCGGTTAGCGCCAGCTATAAAAGTAAGGTAGTCGACCTTCAAACGGCAGGTTATTATCCGCAATGGGATGCCCTGCTGCACGGCCCCAAATTTATGGGCTTTGGCTCGTGGGGCAACGTCAGTTCCGGTAAACGCGATTTGGATATCAAAACAAATTATGCCTTTTTATTCGAAACCGGGATCAAGCAAAAACTTGGTGGACGAAGCAGTTTTTATGCGGGCTTTTTTGCCGATATACCACTCACATCGATAAACAAGAAAAGCAATAGTGCAGTTCCGCTAATCGGGTACAACACCGAACAGCCAGATCAGCTAATCTTTAACCCGGTGGTAAATGCTTCGCCTGGCGCCGACGGAACAGCTTATGCCGATAAGTTACAAGCACTGGCCGTGGGTATTAAATTCCGTTTTGCTTTTAGTTTATAGGACAAGCTAGCTACGCAAAAAATGTTTATCAAGAAAGCTGTCGGTGAAGTAACTCGCCGACAGCTTTTTTGTACATATCCTCAGTTTATCACATTTAAAACTGAGTCCATTTTGGTGATATTCTCTTCGGAAAAACCCTGTTCAAAGAACATTAATTTTCCGTTGTAAATGATAATGTTTGTGGGTAGCAATTCAGGGAAATGGCCTTTTTTCAGGCGGGGTTGTGGATTGAGTTGAAACAAATAATTCATCAATCGTTTGTTTTCGTATATCGGGAAGTAGAGTGGTTCGTTTTTCTGTAAGTTCAGCCATTCCGAAACCTCATTTTCGGCTTCGTCGGTTACCGAAATAAAAAGGGTATTTTCATTTTCGTATTTATCTACCAGTTGATTTAGTTGCGGAATTTCTTTCTGGCATGGGACGCACCAGGTTGCCCAAAGGTTGATGACAAGGATTTGTGCATTGGCTTCGTCGCTCAATAATTCGTTTCTTTTTAGTTCTTCCCGGATTGGTTCGTCAATATTTTTAAGATTACTGTAAAAGCGGTAGGTTTTCCACTCAGCTATTTTGTTGTTCAGTACCAACACCGCAATAAAAGCAACAGCAACGGTTATGGGATATTTAAACTTCATACAAACATCCTTTTTTGAATTGAAAAATGGAGCGCTAGTAAAAAGAGTAGAGAGTATGTTGCAATAAGCAATGTTTGCTGAGGTGTGAGCAGGTTTTTATCAATAATTGTTTTTATAGCTTGCAAGGGTAAAAAATTGCCCGCTTCGCTTTCCAGTTTTTGGTGAATTGAATTTGCTAGCCACCCCTCTAAAAACCAGTATGCCAGAAGGGGTAAAGTCATTACCGGGGCAGGCTGTACAAAAGCCAGTGCCTGCGCCATAAATCCGGTAGCTGCCAGGTAGAGGAACTGCGAAACCAGCGCATTGTAATCGGTACCGAAAACAAGTTGTAAAGGGTTTGTTCCATCGAAAAAGCTGAGAATCGCATAACATATGAAATTCAGCACCATAAATGAAATAGCGTAGATACAAACCTGCATGATGCTGTAAAAGAATAGTTTGTGACGCTGCCATCCTGAGAGGAGCAACATCCGGTAGTACCCTGTATTTATTAAATGAATGCTGCGTTGGAATACCCATAAAATGAAAAATAATGCCGGCAATGCCGACTGGCTCGCCCGAATCGAAATAAATTCGGCTAGTGCGGTGCCTTCCAATTGCCTGTTTTCGGTACCAATCCAATAGTTAATATAGGCAAGGAAAAGCAAGGCAAGTAGCAAAATTGTTGCTGGAATCAGCTGTCTCTTATTCCTGAAAAGTTTTAGTTCGAAGCTTATCATTTAATTAGTTTTTAGCAGGTTGAGAATGGTGCCATTAATGTTTTCGGATGAGCCTCCGGGAACAGTTGCAGTTAGTTTCCCTTCTTTCATAATAAATACAGAAGTGAAGGGAACAGCAATTTCGTTTAGCAGGTGGGTTGACAGGAAAATTGTTTTTTGACCGACTGTTAGTTCTTTGATAATCTGGTTTAGTAAATGTATTCCAAGCGGATCGAGGCCGTTGAATGGTTCGTCCCATAAATAGAAATCGGGTTTTCCCAGCATCGAAAGTGCTAGGCTCAACCGCTTTTTCATTCCGGTCGATAGCGTTTTAAACGTTTTTTCGCGAACCGCCCATAGTTCCCATTGTTTCAGGAAGTCATGCGTTTCTGCGGATGGCACCCGTTTTATTTGTTGAACAATTTCGGCAATTTCAATAACTGTTAGCGATGGCTCGGTGCTAAATGGTTCGGTGGAAATACCCAATTGGTGCCGGTAATAATCGGCATCCGGCGAACCGTTTATGCTAATTTGCCCTTTGCAGGGGCGAACAAAACCTGCCATCATGTTAAGAAGCGTGGTTTTCCCGGATCCATTGTCACCTATCAAAAGGTAGAGGCCGGGCTGGTTTATTTCGAGGTTGAGGTTATCGACCGCCGAAAAGCTTCCGAATTTTTTGGTAATGTTTCTAATTTTGAGCATCGTTCGATGAGCGTTCTTCAAATTGAATTTCAAGCGATTTTTCCCATTCCATATCGTGTATAAATTTTTCTTCCACCGGGTTTTCTTTCAGTCCATTGTAAATCTTCCAGAAAGCGGGATTATAAGGGTATGCGGTTTTTAGTGAGTTTTCGTCGCGCGCCAGTTTTTCGCGATAGCGTATTTTGTTCATTTCGTTTTTACTTGTAACAACGTTGGTAATAAGCATGATACTTTCTGCATTTTGTATCGATTTTATTCTTTTGTTTTTATCCGGGGCATCCGGGTTTTCGTATACCCAGAATTCTCCGTCAGGAGCATCTAAGCTCCGCTTATACTTTAAATAGTATTTTCCGTTAATTTTCTGGTACCCGGTTTCGTTCCATGTAAGGTAGTTATCTTTAAACCATCTCTCCTGATTCAGGAACCTCCACCAGCTTTCTACTTTTAAAATTGCCCAATCGTTTGAGTTGATGTAGATGTATCCGCCTGCTTCCAAGTTTTTGTTTCCTGAGGCACGCGTTCCGTCGGGCCAGCGAGTATTGTAAATAAATCTGATTTTGTAAACCTTGGTAGAGTCGAGCCATTCGAATCCCTCGAATTCGTAGTTGAATTTTTCGTAGTCGGTAAGCGGTTTATACCACCAGTCAGACTGGTAGTCTCGTACTTGATTTGTGAATGTTCGGTAAAGAATATTTAGGTGACCCCCAAAATATTTTTCCATAACGGCTAGCGCTGTTTGGTGCTTTTTACTCATAACAACCAGGTAATTCGTGCTTTTTCTTATCTCCTGTATCTGAATCCGCACTGTCTCGTCTGAAGTAGTAATGCCTTTGTCTTCAATTAGCAGGGCAGCTTCAACCAGTTGCGAGGCTACGCTATCGCGGTAGTCTGTTCGCCGGTAAAATGCTTCCAGCTGATGCGTATTGCGATCGTAATTTCGTTTGATGTTTTTTACCGCACGTTTTACAATGTCCACGGCCTCGTTCCCATTGGGTAGCACATATATGTCGGCTAAAGTGTACGGTTTAGGACACAT
>JBKEAN010000251.1:0-9314 GCA_047972415.1 Mangrovibacterium sp. | reverse complement strand
TTTACGGCCCCATCGGAAATATCGTTGATACATTTGCGCTTTGCAGCACATTTTTCGGAATTGCTACAACCCTCGGGTTCGGTGTTGTGCAGTTGAATGCCGGATTGAAAAGTATTGGTTTGGTTCCCGAAATAAGTTTTACATTTCAATCTGTTATTGTGGTTATTGTAATGAGTATAGCAATTATATCGGCCTATACAGGGGTGGATAAAGGGGTAAAAAGATTGAGCGAGTTAAACCTGTCTTTAGCATTTATATTGATGGCGTTTATACTGATTGCGGGACCAACAATCTATATACTTAGTACATTTAGTGAAGGAATTGGTTATTATATCAGCAATTTAACAAACCTGACATTTAACACGTTTGCCTACGAAACAGAAGCTCAGGAATGGTTTTCCGGGTGGACAATCATGTATTGGGCATGGTGGATTTCATGGTCGCCGTTTGTTGGCTTGTTCATTGCACGCATATCAAAAGGACGTACGATACGCGAATTTATTGTGGCTGTATTGCTCGTTCCCTCGTTGTTTAACTTTTTATGGATGACTGTATTCGGAAGTAGCAGTGTTTGGATCGATAAGTTTGTTGCAGACGGACTGTTGAGCCAGTTAGCAAACACTCCTGATATTCTTCTTTTCCGGTTTTTCGAATATTTTCCATTTACCGGCTTGCTAAATATAATATCGATAGTAATGATTAGTATTTTCTTTGTCACTTCGGCCGACTCTGGTATATTGGTAATGAATAGCATTGCCTCGGGAGACAAGCGGAACTCGCCCAAGTGGCAGAACATATTCTGGGGAGTACTCCTTATCATACTCTCTCTTACATTACTCAGGGCAGGAGGTGTGGCATCGTTGCAAACAATGACTCTAATTTCAGCTTTACCTTTTGGCGTGAGTATGCTGCTCTTGTGTTTTTCTTTATGGAAAGCGTTGAGGATTGACCATTTGTTTCACCATACCAAACTACCCTACGGGAGTATTGCATGGAACGGGAGTAGGTGGAAAGAACGACTAAACCAGATATTGACTTTCTCGCATAAGAGAGAGGTTGAAGCGTTTTTAAATACCACGGTAAAAGAAGCATTCAGCGAACTTCAACAAGAGTTGTCTAAAAATAACATCGACGCCGAGATAGCAACAGGAAAGAATACTCCTCTATCTATCGAGTTGTTTATCAGGCACGATAAAATACGCAACTTTCGTTATGGCGTTGTTGCTGAAGCCCAAACCATATCCGACTATATGATAGAAGAAGAAAACACACCGAATGTGGATGTTGAAACACCTTATATTCCGATTACCTATTTTAACGATGGACGAAAAGGAAATGATATTCAATATATGACAAAAGAAGAAGTGATAGCGGATGTTCTCAGAGAATATGAACGGTTTATAAGTCTCATATCCGATTACAAAAACGAATTACTTGTAATTGAACAGTAAAACAACATGCTAAAAAAGGTGAAATAAAACACCATTGGGGCCCGTGCTGAAAAAGTTCGGAACTTTCAGAATGGGCTCAACCCAAGCGGGGATTTTATCAAATGAGATAAAATTTCCGCTTTTTGTTTTGTTTTTTTTGAAGACCGCATCAGTTGCAGAATTGGTGTGAAAAATGAATTTATTCGCAAGTTTCACCAGGTTTTTGTTCTGGCAGAACGCACGCATTCTTGTATTTAGTCCGAAATTTATGTGTTACACCCGCAACTTGATTGGGATATTTGTACTTCATGAAATTCAGCAGCTTAAACGGCACAATTCGTATTGCGAACCATATCGTTGTGCTTGTCGATGCTCCCTATAACTATCAGCCAGTAAGGTATATAAAAACCCGGAAAGCAATTTCCCGGGTTTAGATCAATCACACTTTTACAGCGGCTAAGGCTAGTTTGAAATTTTCAAAACCCATGCGTTTGAGCAAGGTGGATTTTTGCGTAGGTTTTCGGGAATTGATACCACGAATCCTTCTCCCACCTTCTCCCAGGAAAGTTTCCCTTTGTGCCCAAGCAGAGTAATGCTTGCCCCTTTTTGTGGAGCCAGAGTCGACATCCATATTTTTGATGGCATTATCTTTTCATCTTCATCGGCCAGGTAAATGGCGTAAATAGCTTTTGTATTGCGGTTTTGTGTCAATGCCACTTTTCCTTCTTTGTATGGTGCAATAGCCCTACTGTCGTAAATGGCTTCGCCATTCACATCCATCCATTGCCCGATTTGTTCCAATAACTCGTAGGCCTCCGGATCGAAATCGCCTTCAGGTGTAGGAGCAATATTTAGCAGGAAATTTCCACCTTTGGCAACAACGTCAACCATGGTATGGGTAATTTGGTGAATTGTTTTATACTCCCTGCATTCGCGCCACGACCAACCATCTTTTGAGCCCGTCAGGCAGGTTTCCCATGGTACAAGCATGGCTTTTTCGGGCACTTTGTTCTCGGGGGTGATATAGTTTTGAAACGGTCCTTCAACTTCGCGGTCAACCACGATTAGCCCGGGTTGTTTTGCCCTTGCTTTTGCGGCTATTTCGTTCATCCTCAAATCCTGACTTTGAAGGTTAAACTGTTTAAACCCTTTCGTAGCGCGATAAGCCCATAGCTGCTGTTCGGTGTAAGGTTGTACCCAGCCTCCGTCAAGCCAAAGAATGTCAACCGGGCCATAGTGGCTCATTAGCTCATCAATTTGATTGTGGGTGTATTGAACAAAGGCTTCCCAGCGCTCAGGATATCTTTCTATGCTATAGTTGGGGTTGCGGTCTGCGGTGGCATTTTCGGACCACCAGTAGTTTGGCGAGTGCCAGTCTGGCTTAGAAAAATATGCGCCAATCATAAAGCCTTCTTTACCAAACTCGTTAAAAACCTCCTTGGTAATGTTTGCCTTTGGGTTGCTGTGGAAGGGTGTTTTTTGATCGGTAATTTTGTAATCGGAATATTGTGTATCGTACATGGCAAAGCCATCGTGATGTTTAGTGGTAAATACCACATATTTCATTCCGGCTCGTTTAGCTGCTTTAGCCCATTTTTCCGGATTAAATTTAACGGGGTTAAAGGTGTTCTGCAACTTTTCGTAGTTGCTTTTGTACTGCTCGTAATTATCGCTATTGCGGAAGCGTTTAATCCACTCTTCGTCTTCGGCGCAAATAGACCATGATTCGATAATTCCCCACTGGCTGTAGGTACCCCAGTGCATCATCAGTCCAAATTTCAAATCCTGCCAATGTTCAAGTTTTTTTAGTACTGCCGGATCGGTTTCTTCAAAATATTTTTGTTTATGCTCTTGTGCAAATCCTTGGTGTGCAACAAGACTAAGAAATAATAAAACAATTGCGATACAGTTTCTATAAACTTGTTTTAAAAACCACATAATTTCATTTATTAATAGTTAACTAGATTGGGAGACAATGTAAAAAAAAATACGAAATATCTATTACCCTGTTTTATACACGCCGATGTTGGATTTGGATGAATATAGTATTGGTATTCAGTGTGTTGCATTTCTGTATTCAAACAAGTAAAAGAGCAGTATAGATAGTTCAAAAACTAAATTCTATCATTTATAGCTCACTGTAATTCTAATTTGCATATTAAAACAAAGCCTCCTCCCGGATTTTAACGGGAAGAGGCTGTTGTAATATCCTTAGTACTCTGGCGGGAAGGTTTGTTCCTTCCAAGTACCTCTCATGAGTGGAATATCCCGTCCGTTACCCGAATAATCGTACGCAACGTTACCTTTCCCTTCATTAATCTTCCAATAAATTTCCAGCCCCTCAGAATCTGGATTAACAGCGTACATGTTATTGGTAATTTCAGCCTGAGTTCTGGCGACATTCCAGATACGGAATTCGCTTAGGGCTCCAGGATTACCACACCTTAGCGTAAAGTTGTTCCACGAATACGTTCTATTTGGTTCAGATGAATCTGCAGCAAAGTCTAACTTTCCATCCTGGTATAGACGAACGGTAGTTCCATCGCAGGTTAAGGCAACATGATACCATCTGTTCGGTTCAAATCTGTTCAAACCATAAAACGGAATATTTGTGACCTTAAACTGGATTTCATCAAAAGGATGATCGTATTCTCCAAAACGTCCAAAAACTTCAACTTTCCCAGTCGCAGCATCTTTAATGCTCAAAATATGTCTGTTTAATGAGAATGATTTTGAATTGGTTAGAAACTCGACGGTCCAAGTTGTCGAGTTGCACACAGTTTCGGCTCCGAGATCCAACGTTGTTGAAGAACTAGTATTGCCCCCTGATGCAAACAACACTTTTGTTGTAATAATTTTGTCGCATAAAACTACCATGTTGGAAGAGGCTTCCAGAATATTAGCTCCATTGGCCGAGGCAATTTTAACGGGAATCGCATATTTCTCGGATACTTCCAGATTGTCGTCAAACGCGTTGATATTAATATCTACAAGTGATGACGACAACTTGCCGGCTTCGATAACACATTGGTTGGTGCTTAAATTGTAATAGCTTTCGGGAAGTAACAAATAATTTGTACCGTTTCTCTTATTAAAGTCTTCCAGTACTTTTGCGTCAACGGCAATCTCTGCTTCCACTTTGTTTCCGGAACGTGCAGCCAAACTAAGGTAAAGATTGGTTTGAGCCCCCTCGGCTTTAACGGTAACGTTTTTTGAATTAACATTTTGTGCTTCTCCAAAATAAACGGCATTGTCCAAAGCCTCGTATTCCGGTGTACAAGCAAACAGAAGCACAAACGATGCTAACGTAAAACCTTTGCTTATTAGTTTATTAATCATAGTCGTATGTATTGTATTATTTAACCGCTGGATTCATTATCTGAATGGCCTGGCGCATATATTTGTAATCAGGATAATTGTTGTAATCGAGCTCCATGTGGAAAGCACCGCAGCCACCTTTGCGGCCATCTGCGGTATTCCAAAGAGCCATACCGATTAATGATGGAACCGTTTCGCCCGAAGGTAACCGAAAGTTAACACCACCGTTGCTAGCATACTTTTGGAATTCCTCGGTTACTATAAATTGCTCTGGCTTCCAGCCAAGTGCTTTGGCTTTGTTCCATCGGGTGTCTAAGGCCGAATTTGAACTGGTTGCATAAGCCTGTGTAATAGCTAAATCGAAATAAGGAACTGTTTCTTTATAGATATAGTCATACTCCCCGTCCAGAATAAGCATTTTGCCCGAACCTGACTTGGGTCCAATACGTTTACCTAATTCTTTAATAAACAAATCCAATCTGTCCTTTTGGGTCAACCAGCCTGCACCACCATAATTGGGTTCCAAGTCCAGGTCAATACCATCGTAATCATATTTGAACACCGAATCACAAAGGGCATTGGCGTATTGAATGATACCTTCTTCGGTATTTTCAAAACCAAGTCCCACATTTTGCACCAGGAAAGTAAACACTACTTTGGAACCTTTTACCTCCTGAACATACCTCATATCAGCAATTTGTAGTGGGGTAAGGTTATAATAGTATTTTCCGAAAACAGAGAATATATCGACACTGTCCGGTGCACTGGCAAGCGAGCCACGGGTTGTTGCGCCAATACCGCCGTTCCAATACCCAAACCACCCAAAAGCCAACTGATGGTCAGATTTTTTGTAGGCTCTCAGGTTTTCCCAATATTCTTCTGATTTTTCGTGTAGGTCCGAATTGTCTTCTATATTTTGTATTAGCTCGGCCTCCGGTGTTGTCCAATCATCACAGGCAACAAACATGATGGCAACAAATACCGGCAGAGCTAGCCGTATGATATTTTTTCTCATCTCTAAAGTTTTTTTTTAAATTTCAATTAATGACTTTTAGTATCCCACCACAAGCGTGTTCCGCCTCCGTCGAACGCGGTGCTGAGTAGCTGTACCGCTTTTGTTACGTTTGCATTATTCAGCAAATACTCGGACTCGGGGAAGGGAACCCTTCGCGGACCAATGGAATAACTTACATCGGTGCTATAGTTATTAATCATTGGGAATTGTTTGGGGTATCCCGTTCTACGGTATTCGGCCCAGGCTTCCATTCCATTTGGGAACGTGGCAATCCACTTTTGGGTGATAATCCGTTCCAGCTTCTTCTCGGAATTAGAAGCTTCATCCCACATAATGGTAATTTGCGACGGGCGAGCTGCATTGTGCGCCGAGAATATATAATTTTTGTAATCGGCCGGAGTTGATGTGTTATCCAACAAGTAGGCATCAACGCCCGAGGCTCCTTTTTCTTCAAACGAAAGACGCACTCCCTGCTCGTAAGCATCCTTTGCATTAATTCCCATGCTCCAGCCATTCAATGCGCCTTCTGCTTTCAAGAACGAACATTCGGCGGCTGTCATCCATACAATAGGATCGGTAAAATAGCCTATTGGAGACGAAAAATCCAGCCATTTTGTTTTCGACGTAATGGCAACACCCGTTCGCCCTCCCCAATATCCGGCATTTCCGCTTATGGTTGTTTGGGTAAAGTAATTAGGTAGGCGGGGATCGTTATAGCCAGTCATGTAAGATTGCATGGTTGCACCCATACGGCAATCGGAATAAGTATCCCAAACGGTTTGGAGTGGGTTTTTAACCACCAGGCCTTTGCCCGATTTTAGCATTGTGTTGTCCCCATTCTCCTCAATAACCCCGTAAATATGGTTTACCGCTTCTTCTGCGTTGGTTTTGGCCAGTGTTGGGTCAACGTAGCTGCAGCGCAGGGCCATGCGAAGTTTTAGCGAATTGGCAAATTTCACCCATTTCACATAGTCGCCGTTGTAAACCAAATCGTAATCGGCCATGGGGTAGGTGTTCGGATTTTTTTGCGTGTACTCTGTCAGCGTATTGATAGCAGCTGTTAGCTCTGCAAAAAATGATTTGTAGAGGGTTTCTTCCGAATCGTATTCAATTTCGAGCGAACCACCCTCGGCTATTTTTGAATAGGGTAGTGGGCCAAACATATCGGCCATTCGGTGTACACCTGCCACTTTTAAAATGGTTGAAAAGGCAATAACCGGATTTGAAATATCATCGGTTTCCATATTCTTTTTGATACTCAATTCAGCGCTTATTATTCCGGCAAATACTTTACGAAAAGGAATATCCAACCAATCGTCGATACTGAAGTCACAAGTAGTCCCGTTATGGCCGCCATTCCACTCGCCTATACCCGCCATATACCCCGAGTAGACATCGCCTGTCAGGTTTTGCGAAACCTGGAAGTGGTTGGGGGTAGTTGGGTGTACCAGCATTTGCATTTGCGGGAAAAATGCACCAATACGGAAGTTGTCGCCGTCGAGCATATCGTCTGTCGCTTCGTCCGGATTTGTGTTATACTCCAGGAAATTCTGGGTACACGACGAAAATCCTATAACTAACATTCCTGTTAAGCAACCAGCTAACAGATAATTCTTTATTACAGTTTTTATATTTATCATATCAATAAATCATTTACTCGTGTTAATAAAATGCGATTAATAGTTAACCCTTATACTAAACCCGATGTTACGTGTGCTTGGCAACATAAAATAGTCGAATCCCTGATAATATGTACCTGTTGACGAAGCTACTTCCGGATCGAAAGGAGCCTTGTTGTATATCATCCACAAGTTTCGTCCAATTACCGACATTTTAACACCAAGCTTATTGTTGAACCATTTTTTTGGTAGGTTATAAGCAATTGACGCTTCTTGCAAACGAACATTTGTTGCGCTGTAAACATATTGCGAAGTCATTCCGGTTTCGCCTCCACCAATAAACTGGTAAAAATACTGGGCATCAAGCATCCCGTTGTTTACAGGAACGCCACCATTGTCGCGTGCCATTGCCGAGCGTTCCGAAACACCATAGTTATCAAGTGCAGCTTCGGTTGCAGAAACAACTTCTCCGCCAACACGGGCATTAATCAAGAAGCCGAGTTCAAAGTTCTTGTATGAAAACGAATTCCTGAAACCGGTAATAAAATCGGGGTTGGCATTACCTACTTTGTAGGTTTCCTCAACAGGAACTCCGAGTTTTCCTGCCTCGTCAACATAAATGTCCCTCTGATTGTCAGTGTATAAGCGATTGGTGGTGTAAAGATCGCCAATGGAGCCTCCCTTAACCAGTTTCATTAAATAAGTTCCGGTTTTAGAGAATTGCAATTCTGGCATAACGATAGGCTCGCCGGTAATTGGGTCCGGGAAACCATCGACCAAACTGATTATTTCGTTTCTGTTGAGCGAAAAGGTTACACGGCTATTCCAATGAAAGTCTTTGAAAATTTCGCCTTTGTATCCTGCCGACACTTCAACCCCTTGGTTTTGCACATTCCCGGTTTGAACAATAATGGTCGAATATCCGGTTGATGATGAGATGGGAGCATTGAATGTTTGGTCCCTGGTGTTTGATCGGTAGTAGGTAAAGTCCAGATCAACATGGTTTTCGAACAAACGGGTGTTTAAACCTATTTCATAAGAAGTGGTCATCTCCGGGTACAGTTTTTCTACCGGATAGCGGGTAATTGTTTGCAATACACCGTTATTATCATACGGGTAAGTAGGTACCGAAATATTACGCTGAATTGACGATCCCACCTGACTGTATGATCCTCTCAGTTTCATGAATGAAACAAAATCGGGCATATTAACCATTTCGGTTACAATTGCCGATAGCCCAACCGACGGGTAAAAGAATGATGACTGTGCAGTATTGGCCAACGGTGATGCCCAATCGTTACGTGCCGTAGCACTTAAGTAAATCATGCTTTTGTATCCAACTTCAGCACTTGCAAAAACCGATTGGGTTTGCTCGCGCCAGCGCTCGTGGTCTACACCGGATGCACTGGCATTCAGGTCAACATTATTTACAGAGAAGAAGTTCGGAATCTGTTTCAACTGTCCGAAAAAGCCAGATGCATCGTATTGAAGGTCCGAGATACTTGCTCCAACGTTAGCAGTGATATCCCAGAGTCCCACCCGCTTGTTCAAGTTGGCAATAACATCGGCATAAATCTGCTTGTTCTGGCGTTTTTGATTTGCATAATAGCCATATTTATCAGCAAACTTACCGGAAGTACCTGCATAGAATTTCTTTTCGTAAATCGAATACTCGTTATCCAGACGGGTTCTTCCAATTACATTGAGACCCTCTGCAATATCCCATTTTAGGCTGGCATTCAGCATATAACGGTCTTTGTTGTTGATAAACATGTTGCGGTTTACAATCCAGTAGGGATTCTGCATACTTGTTCCGCCATCGCCATAGGGCCAATATTGCACCGGAATATTACGGCTCTCATCAAAACGTTCGTACAAACGCAATTTAGAGAAATCTTCTCCCCGTGGAAACAAATACAGGGGAACCAAGGG
>JBKEAN010000250.1:0-3906 GCA_047972415.1 Mangrovibacterium sp. | reverse complement strand
TCCTGACCTTTGTTCAGGGCGGACAAACCCTGATTTACACCATTGGCAAAACCGACACCGAACGCTCGCTGCTGGTAAACACCCTGGGACGTAAATGGGAATTCACCTTTACCACCCTGGTTACTTTTGGCGGCGCTTTCTTTGCCTCGTTCCCGCTGTTTTACTCCACCTCGTTTGGCGGCGCTTATGCTGTTTGGATGGCCATCCTGTTTTTCTTTGTCATCCAGGCCGTATCGTACGAGTACCGCAAAAAGCCCGACAACTTTCTGGGGGCGCGTACCTACGAAATCTTCCTGCTGCTGAACGGCGCTTTTGGAACCATCCTGGTAGGCACTGCCGTGGGCACCTTTTTTAATGGCGCCATGTTTAGTCTGAATGATATGAACAATGTACAGTGGCAAACGCCCTTCCTGGGCCTCGAAGCGGTACTTACTTTTCACAACGTAGCCTTGGGCTTGTCGGTATTTTTCCTATCGCGGGTGCTGGGGGCCTTGTACTTCATAAACTCGGTTGACGACGAGAATATTTACCGCCGAAGCAAAAAGCAAGTGCTGTACAATGCAGTTCCGTTTTTGGTTTTCTTCCTGTACTTTCTGATTGCCTTGCTGTTGAAGGACGGTTTTGCCTACAATCCGGCTACCGGCATTGTGAGCCTGGAATCCTACAAGTACTTACACAACCTGTTGGCTATGCCGTTGGTTACCATTATTTTACTGGTGGGTGTGGTTGGTGTGCTTTGGGGCATTGGCGCCAGTTTGCTCAAAAGCAGCTACAAAGGCATTTGGTGTGCCGGAGCCGGAACTGTGCTCACGGTTTGGATGCTCTTCCTGGTGGCTGGTTATAACAATACGGCATTTTACCCCTCGCTGGCCGATTTGCAGTCGTCGCTTACCATTCAAAATGCCTCGTCGAGCCAATTTACGCTTACCGCCATGAGCTATGTTTCGTTGTTTGTGCCCTTTGTGCTGGCCTACATCTGGTGGTTCTGGCGGGCCATGAACAACAAAAAGATTGATGCCAACGAAATTGCCGAAGATTCACATTCATACTAAAACCTAAAAAGCATGTACTGGAATTCTATTTTTATGTTCTTAACCTGGCCGGCGCTGATTGTGCTGTCGCTGTGCCTGGTACAGTATATTCTGAAGAAATACAACGACGTGTTTGAACACGTGAAAAAGAAATACGAAGAATAATTGGGTTGAAACCCAAGTTACGGGGCGGTTCGGTAACGGGCTGCCCCGTTTAGTTTACAGCCGGGGCGCTAGGCCGCAACCCAGGGCGAACAACACCATTTTTCACAAGCCAGTTTTCGGTTAAATAGAACGAAATGGCCCAATTCCTTTCACGAACAAGCTGTTTTTAACACTTTTCGGACTACTGCTTTTCATAAATAAAAAACAAACTTTTGTTTGGTTAAGTTTTATGCTCTTAAATATAAGCATAGAGGGGTATCCTCTTGCTATTAATCAGTATAATTAAATGTAGGGACGATCCTGCGCTTTCGGGCGCCTTCTTTCGGGTACCGGTATCAACAAACATCACCCTTGTGGTGCAGGTACAATACGTTAACGGTAACAATTGCATGGAACACAAAAAACCAATCCAATGCCATTACATTTTGCACTTTTCGAGAACCACCTCACCCCCGACCCAACCGATTTTATGGCGGTGGTACAGAACCTGCCAAGCAAAACGCAGGACGACGTGATGAACCTGATGGTTAGCCGTGGCTCCACGGTTACCAAAGCCGAAGCCCTAGCGGTGTTTGAAGAATATGCGCTAGCCATTGAACTGTTGGTGCGCGACGGTAACTCCGTCAACACCCCACTGTTTAACCTGTCGCCTTCCATAAAAGGCGTTTTCCACAGCGAAACCGAAAACTTTAACCCAGCCATCCACACCGTGCGGCTAAACATTACGCCGGGCACCCGGCTGCGGCAAATGGCCCAAAACGTGAGCGTAAGCCGCGTGCACGGCGCCAGCCCGCAACCCGACCCGCTGTACCTCGACGACCTGGGAAGCGGCACCCGCAACGACACCCTAACCCCCGGCAACATTGCCCAGCTCAAAGGAAGCAGGTTGAAGTTTGACCCGGCCGATGTGCTGCAAGGCATTTTTATACAATCGACCGACGGTGTTAGCGAAACCCGGGTGCAAACCGTGTCGAACAATAAGCCCTCGCAGCTCGACTTTCTGGTGCCAGCCCTGGCGGCAGGAACCTACCGAGTTGAGGTGCGGGCTCTGGTGCACCACTCCAAGAACCTGCGCAAAGGTATTTTGCCGGTTGAGCTGGCGGTTCTGTAAGCTTTAATTTATACCCTTATCATGGAAGACCGTTTTCCATTATAAGGGTAGGGCAAAAACCAAGCAATGGTCGGCGGCCTACCAGCCTTTGGTCGGCTCCATTCCAAGGCTTGGAAATCGGACGACCATTGCTTGGAATAATACCGTTTCCGGGAAGTGAGAGATAAATAGACGATTAATGGTGCAGAAAGTGCTTTTGCCCGGCAATCGGTTTGAAATGAAAATATACCATACCTCAGGGGCAAAAAAGCAATCCAGCCCTATTAAAAGAACCGGATTGCCTCTGCCTCCGCGCGAGTCCCCTCGCGTGGTGGCAATGAAATTAAAACCCACACGATGCAATCGTGCGGGAGCGGGAGTAATTGTAAAAAAATAATTAAACGTTATGAGATATTTTATTTTAAGTTTGTTCTTGATCATTTCAGTCCTAATTGCCAATGGGCAAAAAAAAGAACCCCGGTTTCAACGCAGTGATATTGAGCTCGGTTTAGGTACCGCTTTTGGTGCCAATAATTACTATTATAAGCATGGCGGAGCAGGGCCTTATTTTCGGATGGAGTACCGTTACAACCTAAAGGTAGTGCCGCTCGATCTTGGGTTTCAACTGGCTGTATCCGGATTAAAGCATGTTCGCGATGATGATGATAGCAACAGCGTTGACACGGAATTCCTCGTTTCTAATTACCATTTTTTTAAAACGACGAATGTGGATTTGTATGCAGGAGTCGGGCTTGGGCTTGTTAACGTCGAAGAGTATTTTGGTAGCTCTATGAGAATTGGAGCTAAACTATTTAAGCATCTTAATTTTTCGCTTGAATATAAATTCTTATACAAAGAAGATGCACATGCAGTAGCCTCACTTGGTTTCTATTTTTAACGAGAGCAATTTGGGCAATGTATAAAGCTGATGTTAGCTTGCTTGTAGGTATAAAACAATAAGCTACCCGGAACTGCCGGGTAGCTTATTGCAAATTTTACGAACTTGCAAAAGCATTCTTTTAAGAAATGGGAGCTTAGCCCACTGGTGCAGATATATACTCTCTGTTTTGCGTTGGAAAAGCAAACGTTTGTATTGAACAACAGGCCTATTCCGAATTGGTTTTAGCCGGAAGGTTCCAGACAACGACAATAAACATAGCTGATTAAAATTCATTTTTATGAAAAACCAAAATATCCTACTGGCAATCCTCACTGTATTTCTATTTTATTCTTGTGAGGACAACGACTCTGAGTTTAACCGGATTCAACCTTCGGTATCGTTTATTGAAATGGAGGGCGAGGGTGGAGAAGTGGACTTTTCGTTTACCAACCCTGATTGGGAAATCGCGGGAATCAGGAATCAAAACGAGGATGTATTCATTTTTGGTGATACCTATGATGGGGATGGAAACTTGATCCGGAAAAATAGCAATCTAAAGCTGGAGGGGCAGGGACGGCTGAATGCCATTTGGGGGGATAAAGGGTTTCGTATTACCCGAAACACAGCCACATCGCTCAACATTGTTGTGCTGGAAAACAGTACGGGCGAAGGCTTTAACTTTGACCTGGTACTTGAATCGGGCGATGAATCGACCGTCATCGAAGTTAATCAGAAAAAAT
>JBKEAN010000249.1:0-10365 GCA_047972415.1 Mangrovibacterium sp. | reverse complement strand
TGTATCATGGACCGGGCTTAAAACCCCCGACGAATCCCCAAACTTCGTCCCCTTTGAAAAACCAATGGTTAAATGGAGTTCCTTGCCTCCTTTACCGGTTTCTTTAAATTCAACTCCTGTTATCCTCCACGGCGCTTGCAAGCCAAGGGCTATGCCAAATATTTGTTCACTGTTCATAAAACAAATCTAAACTTTATTACATTACCCACACAAATCAACATAGAGCCCAATATTGCTTCGGAAACCGAATAAAGATGACACCCTCGTAGAGAATGATTCCACGAGCACCATCCCACCCACCCGAATGCGAAACACAGTCAACAGTGCTTTCATAAACAACCTATTACCACTAAAACCGTTCGTTCTGCACCCGTACTGATGAGCTATCTGCTTGGACCGGTATTTATAACCCTGAACAAAATACCTGCTGGGAAAAACGAACAACACAGTGAATACAGGAACTTCAAAGCACTTTCATTTGTGGCATACAAACAATAATTTCCTAAATTTACAGCCCTTGTTTTATTTTTGCTTGTGCAACATCGAAAAACATCGCTGTTTATCCATAATTATCGCCTTTGATGGTAGTTCTCAAATAACGATAAGAAAGAGCTAAAAAATATCGTTCCAATATGGCGAAACATTTGAGCGAATGGTGCGAGGACTATATATGAAGAACGGCAAACTGGTGGTATCTGAAACTGTCCTGTGGGCTAACTTTGTCTACCCGATTGGCAACAGTACCAAAATTAGTGCAATCTCGCTCCAGTCAGCCAAACAGCTCAAATGTGCCGGCACTTGATGAATTGGGGGCTTTTCCAGGGAGCTAATCAAACCGGCATTATAAAACGTAAACGTACTATAACGAACTTTTTAAAATAAAAACAATTACAATGAAAATTACCCGTAAAAGTGTTATTCGCCTAAGCGCACTTCTTCTTGTGGTATTTTTGCAGGCCTGTACCGCCGGTAAAAAAGAAACTACAGAAAAACCCAATATCCTGTTCATTCTCAGCGACGATCACACCTCGCAAGCCTGGGGCATTTACGGAGGCATCCTTAAAGACGTGGTACACACACCCAACATTGAGCGGCTGGCCGACCAGGGCGTAGTGCTCAACAATTGCTTTACCACCAATTCCATTTGCACACCCAGCCGGGCAAGCATTCTTACCGGACAGTACAGTCACCACAACGGAGTTTACACCCTTTCCGACACCCTCAAACCAGAAAATCCAAATATCGCAAAAGAACTTCAGTCCGTCGGCTACCAGACAGCTGTTATCGGCAAGTGGCACCTCAAAGCGCAGCCCTCCGGCTTCGATTATTTTAATGTTTTGCCCGGACAGGGCCGCTACAACAACCCTATACTCCGCACAAAAGAGAATTGGGGACAAGGTGAAGGAGGCGGCCAGGAATATCCCGGCTTTTCGAGTGATGTAATTTCTGGCTTAAGTATCGACTGGTTAAAACAGCGCAACTCGGACAAACCCTTCATGTTGTTTTGTCACTTCAAAGCTACCCACGAACCTTTTGACTATCCCGAGCGATTTGCCTCGCTGCTCGAAGGAGTGGATGTGCCCGAGCCCGAAAACTTGTACGACGAGGGGCCGGAAACAACAGGGCGTACGTTTATCGGTCAGGCTCTCGAAAACCTGACAAAGCGATATGTCGAAAACAGTCGCGACTCCAACTATTGGGCACAATACCCTGGCCTTCCGTTTTCGGTTGACGGTTTAGATGCACGAGAAATACGGCACAAAACTTATCAAAAGCTGGCGCACGATTTCATTCGTTGCGGCGCCGCACTTGACGATAACATTGGTAAGTTACTGGATTATCTTGATGAGTCGGGGCTTGCCGACAACACCATTGTTATTTACACCGCCGACCAGGGCTACTTTTTGGGCGAACACGGCTTCTTTGATAAACGCCTGATTTATGAAGAATCGATGCGGATGCCTTTTGTCATCCGTTACCCCAAAGAGCTGAACGGTGGAAAAAGAATTGACGACATTATCCTGAACATCGACTTTGCAGCTTTGCTTGCCGATTATGCTGGTATTAAAAAACCTGATTTTGTTGAAGGCGAAAGTTTCCGGGCCAACCTCAAGGGCGAAACTCCCGCCAATTGGAGAGACGCGATGTATTACCGTTATTGGGCACATGCACCCGCCCGCCCGGCACACTTCGGCATCCGTAACGAACGCTACAAGTTAGCATTATTTTACGGACAAGGGCTTGGCTTAGCCGGCGCCGACACCACGTCAACAAAACCTGCGTGGGAGTTCTACGACCTTCAAAACGATCCGCACGAGAACAGCAATGCTTACGGTAAAGAGGAATATGCCGCAATAATTAGCGAAATGAAGGCCGAACTGCATCGCCTGCGCGCAGCCAACGGCGATACCGATGAGCGCTACCCGCTTATGCAAACCATTCTGGCGAACGACTGGGCAAACTAAAAGCACCGGACAAATTCAGCGCATTCAGCCCCGCTCTCCTGCCGATTGACTGTTGTATTTACAGTTGCCAGTCGGCCGGATTGCGGGGCTGCATGTTTTCGTCCATCCGCTCCAAATGATCGGCCAGGTTGCGTGCCGTTACGTTTACCGTCCCGTCGGGGTATAATTCGAAGCGGCTGATGCTGGTATTTTTGGGTGCATCCCAGTGGTAGTACGAGTCGTGGTCGAAGCCGTGCAGCACCGTCCAAAAGGCACGGATTAAGCCACCGTGGCTCATCGCCAGCACTTTTTGCCCCTCGTGTTTTTCTTTCAGAAGCCGAATAAATGCTTCGGCACGGGCAATCAGGTCGTCAGCTGTTTCGGCGCCTGCCGGAAGATCAATTTCCTGCCAGTTTTTCGGGAAAGGTTTTCCCTGCCAGGCAGCCAGGTAGCGCTCGCGAAGCAGCGGTTCTGCAAGCAGCGGTTTCCCCGGGTGATAACGGGCAATTTCTTCAGCCGTTTCCATCGTGCGTTTCAAATCGCTTGAAAACAGTAGGTCGTAGTCTTCGTTACAGAACACTTCGCCCAAAACACGGGCTTGCGCCAGGCCTTCGTCCGACAGGGTGCCGGGGGTTTGTCCCTGGCAAATGCCTTGCGCATTTTCCAAGGTCTCGCCGTGCCGTATTAAGCAAAATTCAATCATAGTACCTTCCTCATTTGCTGTTTTTCAGCTTTCAATATTTATCCAAAAGCCACCGCAAAAGTGGAAAAACCAAGCTTGATCCCGGCGTATTCAATCCCGCTTTTCTACATTCTTTGCGTTCATTTAATATCGCCGAAGTTGATGCCGGCCTGTAATTTTCATTGCATTTTGTTTACAAATAGCTTGTTCATCCGAATACTGTTTTAATCTAATACATTTCTATGATGAGAACAAGCTTTCTGCTTTTATTAAGCATCATCGCCTGCACAGGTTTTAGCCGTGCCGGGGAAGATGAAACCCGCCTGATGCGTTTTCCGGCTATCGGCGGTAATCAAATCGTGTTTTCCTACGCGGGCGACCTGTATTCCGTTCCGCTCGAAGGAGGAACAGCACGCAAACTAACTTCGGATATTGGCTACGAGATGTTTGCCAAAATTTCGCCCGATGGCCAAACCATTGCCTTTACCGGCCAGTACGATGGCAACACCGAAGTGTTTACCATGCCGGCCGACGGCGGTTCGCCCAAACGGTTAACCCACACGGCCACGCTCGGCCGCGATCAGGTGTCGGACCGCATGGGGCCAAACAACATTGTAGTGGCCTGGGCTCCCGATGGCAAAAACATTGTTTACCGCTCGCGCAAGCAAAGCTTCAACTCCTTTAAAGGACAACTGTTTTCGGTTTCAACCGAAGGCGGCCTGTCGGACGAGCTGCCGCTGGCCGAAGGCGGCTTTTGCACTTACTCGCCCGACGGGAAAAAACTGGCTTTTAACCGCGTGTTCCGCGAATTCCGAACCTGGAAATACTACCAAGGCGGCATGGCTGACGATGTGTGGGTTTTCGACTTCAAAACCAAGGAAACCAAAAATATAACCAACAACGTGGCCCAGGACATTTTTCCGATGTGGGCAGGCGACCAGATTTTCTTTTGCTCGGACCGCGACCGCACCATGAACCTGTTCGTGTACAATACCAAAACCGGTACCACCGAAAAAGTAAGCAACTTTACCGACTACGATGTGAAATTTCCCTCAATTGGAGGCGATTGGATTGTTTTTGAGAATGGCGGCTACCTGTACAAGATGAACGTGAACGATAAAACGCCGGTAAAAGTCCCGGTACACATCAACAACGATTTTGTGTGGGCCCGCAACGAATGGAAAGATGCCTCGAAGCTGATTTTCGATGCCGATGCGTCGCCAAACGGCGAGCGGATGTTATTCAGCGCGCGCGGCGACTTGTTCTCGGTGCCGGTTGAAAAAGGGATTACCGACAAGCTGACCCAAAGCCCCGGCACACACGAACGCGAAGCTACCTGGAGCCCCGATGGCAAAACCATTGCCTACCTCTCGGATGAAAGCGGCGAGTTTGAAGTGTATCTGAAAGAAGCTAAAACCGGCGCTAAACCGGTACAACTAACTTCAGGTGCCGACACCTACAAATTCAGCCTGAGCTGGAGCCCCGACAGCAAAAAGATTTTGTACTCGGACCGCAAGCTGCGCCTGCAATATGTGGATGTAGATTCGAAAAAAGTGACCACCGTGTTTGAGTCGGAATGGGGGCAACTGTACGCGTACCACTGGAGCCCCGACAGCAAGTGGATTGCTTTCGCCAAACCGACCGACAACGACTTCAGCACCGTTGCCGTTTATAATACAGCCAGCAAAGAAGTGAACGATATTACCGACAACTGGTACGACAGTAACTCGCCGCGTTTTTCGGCCGATGGCAAATACATTGTGTTTGTGTCCGAACGCGACTTCAACCCAACTTACAGCAGCACCGAGTGGAACCACTCGTACTCGGACATGGACCGCGTGTACCTGGCCATTTTAGCCAAGGATACGCCTTCGCCCTTCGCCCTCGAAAACGATACGGTAAAAGTTGAAGCAGAAAAAATTGCGGACGGCGATAAAAAGGATGCGCCGAAAGTGGACAATAAACCGGATGCCAAAGCGGCAGATACCAAGGCTGTAAAAATTGATTTTGAAGGCATTGCCGACCGCATTGTGTCCTTGCCCATCAAAGCATCAAACTACTTCAACCCAACCGTGGTTGATGGCAAAGTGTATTATAGCGAATACCAAGACGTGGTGAGTACAAAAGTTTTCGACCTGAAAGAAAAGAAAGAAACCGAGCTGGGTAAGTTTAGTTACGGCCTGACATCGAACAATAAAAAGATGCTTATCCGGGAGCGCAACAAGTTTTCGGTGGTGAACCTGCCCTCGGCCCCGGTGAAGACGGAAAAAACCGTGGACACATCGAATATGACCGTTTGGGTGGACTACACGGCCGAGTGGAAGCAGATTTACGACGAAAGCTGGCGCCAGATGCGCGACTTCTTTTATGTAGAAAATATGCACGGCGTAAACTGGAAAGCCATGCACGATAAGTATGCGGTACTGGTGCCCTACGCACGCCACCGCGACGACCTGACCTACCTGATTGGCGAACTGATTGGCGAGCTGAGCGTGGGACATGCCTATGTGAATAGTGGCGAACACCCCGAGCCAGTCCGCATAAAAACAGGCCTGTTGGGCGCCAAAGTGAGCCGCGACGGCTCGGGCTACTTCAAAATTGACGAAATTCTGAAAGGCGCTAACTGGGATGCCACGCTACGCTCGCCACTGACCGAAGTTGGTGTTGATGCCAAGCCGGGCGACTACATCGTGGCTGTAAACGGCACCAGCACCAAAACCACCAACGACTTGTTCGCACTATTGGTTGGGCAAGCCGGAAAAGAAGTGGAACTAAGCCTGAACAGCAAAGCTTCCGAGGACGGCGCACGCAAGGTGCTGGTAAAACCAATCGACGACGAAGCCAATTTGTATTATTACAACTGGGTACAAAATAATATTGAAAAGGTAAACAAAGCTACCAACGGCGATGTGGGCTACCTGCACATACCCGATATGGGGCCGGATGGCTTGAATATGTTTGCGCGCTTGTTTTACCCGCAATTGAATAAAAAAGGATTGATTATTGACGACCGCGGCAATGGTGGCGGCAACGTGTCGCCCATGATACTGGAACGCCTGCAGCGCGAGGTACAGCGGGCCAACATTCGCCGCAATTACAAACACGGCTCTCCGGTGCCAACCAAAATGATGATGGGGCCAAAAGTGTTGCTGATTGATAAATACTCGGCATCCGACGGCGACCTGTTCCCGTACGGGTTCAAACATTACCAGCTCGGAACCGTTATTGGTACCCGCAGTTGGGGCGGTGTAGTGGGCATTAGCGGCTCGCTGCCTTTTGTTGACGGCGCCGACCTGCGCAAACCCGAGTTTGCCTCGTACTCGGCTACCGACAGCCAATGGATTATTGAAGGCCACGGCGTTGAGCCGGACCTGGTGCTGGACAACGACCCCTACCAGGAATACATGGGCAACGATGCCCAGCTGAATAAAGCCATTGAGCTGATAATAGAAAAGGTGAAGACCGAATACAAACCGGTTGCCCCCATTCCGCAAGCACCGGATAAAAGCAAGTAAACAATTTCAGTTACGAAGCAGAATGAGGGTTTGACTCGGTGTCAAGCCCTCATTTTATCATTAGTTAAACGGCTACTCTTGTTTTCCTGTTGCCGATTTTCTTAAGCGGATTGATATTGAAGATGTTGCTTTTTCTGTTGTGTGCTCATTACAGTTGTCAACCTGTTTTCTCGCATATCCAAACTTTTCTCAAAAAGTTCTTTCCTTTTTTTCCAACGATGCAACAGTCAGTTACCATTAATCCAGCTTGTGCCAATAAATCGTCGATGCCTGACGTGGAGACAATAACAATTCGTGAAGCCAGTTTCGCTGTTGATACCAGAATATTCTGTGTGACAGCTTCGTTCGAAAAACTGTACAAATTGTAGGGCAAATCGACGATGACGCTGTCGTAGCGGCTGTTGAGTTCGCCAATATCGGAACGGTAAACTTTAGCGGTGTATTTGTAGTGGGCTAGGTTTTTGCGAGCTGCCTGGCAAGCCTTCCAGTTAATGTCGCAACCTTCAATGTCGATTCCCACGATACAGGCTTCGAGTAAAACAGTACCCACACCGCAACAGGCATCAAGCAGTCGCCGACTTTTGTTGCCTTGCGATGCTATGCTCACCAGCGTTTTGGCAATGTCCATATTTATAGCGCTGCTGAACGAGCATGGCTTTTTCCGGTGTTTAAACCAATCGGTGTTATGTTTTGTCAGAACACCAAAGTACCAGCTATTTTGATAACGACAGATAGCATAAATTAGTTGCGGACTTTTATAATCGGGGTTGCCGCTAATGCGGTCGCCAATATCCCGAAGCTTTTCGAGCCGCTCCGGGTAACTTGTCGTGTCACCATCCAGCACAAGGTATTCTGCCTTAAAAGCATCAAGCTGAATGGCTTCAGCTTCAATTTGCGTTAAAAGCTGCGAATAATAGGCTGATGATGTGCGAATTTCGAAGCGGTTTTTGATAAAAGGGCTGATGGAAGGGTCAACTTTAACATTGGAAAACAGCAGCTTATTTGTTTCGTCTTTGCCGAAAAGTTGCCGCGATTCCAATTGGCATAATTCGCTATTGTGGGTGTCGTATTTAAAGGAATAAATGTAGCTGTACCGGTGCATCTTTATAAACTGGGGTGATGATGTGTTGCCATCGCCCATGAAGGTTCAAAGATAAGCATCAACTTAACGTGCCGAAGTTTTCTTGTCTATCAATTCGTCCTTTGCCGCCCAATTTTGATTTTTACACGGGAATGGTTGTGCTTCAACCTCGTTGGGTTTTGGTCTCAGATTAGCAGGAAAGATTTGGAGCGCAATCGAAAAAGAGGCGCCCCGGAAACCCGGAACGCCCCTTTCAACTAAATATCGATCTAAAACGACTAGTAGCCTGGGTTCTGATAGGCTGCTTTTTCACTTGCATCAAGCGGCTTTCCATCCTCATCAGTCAACAATTCAAGATATGACTGAGGCCAGGCCTTGAACGTATTGTACTTCTGCATTTGCCCTTTACCGCTCCCTTTTGCACCGGTTGAGCCTGTAGAAATATCATCGACAGGGAAGGGAAAGTACTCCGTACCAGTTGATGCAGCCGGAGCCCCCATCATGTCGCGGTAGTAAATGCGGTCATACAAAATACCAGCATTGTGTAAGTCTTCCGTATTAACGAGCTCAAATATCAACTCGCGGGCTCGTTCATTATAAACAAAATGGATAAACATGTCTAAATCGGAGGTAGCGGTCGGCGGAATATTTTCTAGTTTATTCCGCTCGCTCCCTGCTTGCCATTCGGTACCGTCGATTTTAATCTTCTCATACGAGTCGGTAGTTACCGTATAGGGAGCAAGTTTTTCCGAAGCCGGAATGCTTAGTTCTTCTGTTATCACTGCCGGCTCCAAAGTTACCAAAACATCCGAACGAGTCTCACCCGAGTGGTATGCCGCCCGTTTACGCAACATGTTCATATCTTCGATAGCGCCGGCGTAGTTACCCTTGCGTCCAAGAGCTTCTGCACGGATTAAATAAGTTTCTGCCAAACGAATAAGCGGGATATCAATTGCGCCATTTCCATTGACGTTCGTTCCTGTTCCTCTATTTATATCCGCCCACTTCTTAGGGCATAAATACCATTGAGTAACCGAAGTACCTCTGTCCAACCCGTAGGGTTCGCCCTTGTCGCCACTAATACGATACATGAGTTTGCGACCTGTAATATCGCTCACAACTGGATTCGCCGGATCAACATCGGCACCTGTCTTGAAGCCTGTAATCGTATTGCCGCTTTTGGTAAAGTATCCTGTTCCATTGGGGCTGCCAACCATCCAGCGAACCATCATTATGTAAGGCTGACTTGCCACCCAGAGTGAATCCAACGGTTGATCTTTTGAGTTTTCGATGTAAACAATTGAGCGTTTGCCATATTTAATCTTACTCTTGGCACTTACAGTCACTGCTGTTTCGCTGGCTGGCTTGAGTCTGTTGTTATAGTAGTAAGCCGTTGCAGCATCCCAAGGTTTTCCGCCGGCTTCATTTACATCTGTCGCTACATAATCAGTCAGGTAAGTCTTATAATAGCGGGAGTCATTAGCCCGGTCAGTGTACATATCATAGCCCCAGTCCGATGAGCCTGCCGTAGCATACGGACGGCCATAATCCATCGTTCTTGGGGTACATGCGCGCAACGACGTGTGATTGCTATTGTATAAGTGAACCAATACGTTACCATAACGTCCATCGTACGTTTGGGTTGGCTCGTACTGAGCTGAAAGGATAATTTCTTTCTGCGAATCACGCGAATAATCATTTAACGCATTTTTCCAAAGGCTACCAAAATCGGCGGCCAAACCACCATAGGCTGAATTACTTTTCAATTGATCGATCACGAGGCTTGAATAGTAAACTGCTGAATCGAGATCGGTAGAAACATCTCCTTTATACAGCATTTTCAGGTGTGTTTCCGCGCTGCTCCCCCAATCGGCTGCTTGTGCCCGGTGCAAATAAAATTTAGCCAGTAGGTGAGCCGCAGCAGGCTTAGTAATCCGCCCAAGCTCGGTTGTTGTTGTTGGAAGTATCTCCACAGCTTCGCGCAGGTCTTTAATCATCTGTCGGTAGATTTGTTCCAACGACGCTTTTTGGAAATCGAAATTCTCGGGCATTCCCTTATAGCTGTTTAAGATAAGCGGTGCGTCGCCTAATACATTGGTAATTAAATAATAAGAATAGGCTCTGAGAAATAGTATTTCGCCTTTACGCCCGAGCAATTTTGTTTTATCGGCATCGCTCAAGTTCCCGTAATTCTCCAAAAAGATATTACAGCGCGAAACTTCCGGATAAACGCCCTCCGAAAATCCACCGCTTACTGCACCAATCAAGGGACTCACCATCGGTGTCATCCGGGTACCGGTTGCTGCCGGACCCCAGGCATCAATCGCATACGAACCCATGGCGATCCTGTCGGCCAGCGACCAGGTGAAAACTTCCACATCGGAGCAAGTCCCGAACAAATAATGACCTTGATTATAGTCCGATTTGAAGCGTAATATTTGGTAGGATCCTTTAACAAGGGCCTCAAGCCCGTCTGTTGTTTTATAATAATCCTGGGTTAAGGTATTCACGGTCTTTTCTTCCAGGAAATCCTCTTTACATGCAGAAACCGCAAACAGCACAGTTAATATGATGATGTATTTTTTCATATGTTTTTTCTTTTAGAAATTAAAAGCCGATTTTTACTCCCAGTACTAAACTGCG
>JBKEAN010000248.1:0-14132 GCA_047972415.1 Mangrovibacterium sp. | reverse complement strand
GTCGGCAACAAAGCCGATGTTGCCGGGCGCGATAAAATTACAGCGATGCTAGCATCAGTTGAGCTGGCTGAAAACGAAAACATTGTATTTATTTCGGCTAAGCAACAGCAAAACCTCGAAAGCCTGATTGATTTGCTGAAAGAATGTGCCAACCTACAACAAGCCAACGATACCGACGTGGTTGTTTCCAACATTCGGCATTACGAGGCACTAACTAAAGCCCATCAAGCCGTTGTTCGGGTGATTGATGGTCTTCAAAATGGTATTAGCGGCGATTTTTTGGCACAAGACATCCGCGAATGCCTGCATTACCTGGGCGAAATTACCGGCGAAATATCAACCGATGAAATTCTTGGGCACATTTTCAAAAATTTCTGTATCGGAAAGTAAATCGCTTTCCGATATTTACTATCTCCCTTCAGTTACAGTACTTTACAAGCTTTTATTTTCCTATTTTTGTTGCCCATTTACTCTTTTTTGTTTATTTTTGTTGTACACAAGCCCTGTAAAGATACGGTTGAAGGTATTGGGAGAGGAATGCCATTCTTTAACAATAACGCTCGTTTAAGAAAGTCAACTTTGGATTTCCTTAAATCAGAAATATCTTCTCAGGTATCAACCTCGCAGATAACAACACCAAGGGTGATGTAAACAATATCTTCGGCCAAGTGGAGTTTCTTTCTTTCCATTCGGTGTTCCGGTAATGACCTTGCAATGTGAGCAATTAATTTTATTTAATAAAATACATCTATCTGATTATTAAATGAATGCACTTAGTTAATGAGAAAATGAATTCTTGATTGTTAGTTATTTGTGCAATTTTACACTCCTTTATTTTAATGCGTTTGCCCTACCGCACATTTCAAACGCCATTCGGATTGCGGATATGTTTCAAAAAATCGAAATATCTGAAGAACTGTGTTAAATTTGGAGCCGTTGAACAACTAAAAGCCCGGCTTTGAAATTCTATTTTGAACAACCTTATTCTATTTTATTTCTGATTGCGGCACTCGTTCTGGCATTCGGGCTCACTTTATTGCTTTACCGAGTACAAAAAGAGAATACTTGGTTTAGTAAATCACAAACCATCACCTTAGCTGTTCTTCGGTTTTTAGGTTTATTTATCGTGATGGTTCTGTTGCTGGAACCAGCCATTGAGCTCAACAAACGATACACCCAAAAGCCGGTTTTGATTGTCGCTTTTGATAATTCAGAATCAGTCCAGCATGAGGTAAAAACCAGCGAAGAGCTTATTAATAAAGCAAAACAGGCATTTCCTGGTTTTGAAACGGAGTTTTGGAGCTTTGGCGAAATATCCCAAAAATCGGACTTACTAACGGCCTCTGAATTGCATTCCGATTACGGAAAATTGTTTCAGACAGTGCAGGACCAATACCTCGGAAAAACGATTGGCGCCATGATTTTGATTGGCGATGGCCTGTTCAATTCCGGAATCGATCCGGTGTTTGCTGCTGCAAAACTGCCTTTTCCGGTTTTTACTGTCGGTGTTGGAGATTCAACCAGTCGGGCCGATGCTTCGATTTTGAAAGTTACAACCAATCCAACAACTTATCTGGAAAACAGTTTCCCTGTTGAAATAAACCTAATGTACCGCCAATTTTCGGGGAAACAGTCGGTTTTAACGATTTGGGAAGACGATAAACTGGTTCATAAGTCCGAAATTGCAATTCCCGGAAACGAATATTTTAAGCAGGAGGTTGTTCGTATTCAAGCCAGCAAACCAGGTTTGCACCGGTACAGGGCATCGGTAGATGAATTTGCTGACGAACAAAATACGAGCAACAACAGCTTCGAGTTTTCGATTCAGGTGATTGAGCAGAAACAGCGGATTTTGTTATTGGCACATGGAGCACACCCCGATTTGGCTGCGCTGATTAAGGTTATTGAACCTCGAAAAAGCTACGAGTACGAATTGATAACCGATTCGAAAACTAACTTCAACCCCGAAAATTACGACCTGTTTATTTTGCATCAGCTTCCCGACAAAACAACGGCGAATAGCCCGTCAATTCAAGCAATTCTAAAATCAAAGCGTCCAGTTTTATGGATTCTGGGCCATCAAAGTTCGCTTTCGGTACTTAACAACCTGAGCCTTGGTTTTGCCATCGGAAACAATCAGGGATACGAAATGGCGTACCCGGCACCCAACAACGGATTCAATTTATTTACAACCGAACGCTATTGGGCCGAACAAGCCCGGAATTGGCCGCCATTGCAGGTTCCGTTTGCCGATATACAACTGAAAGGCGACTGGCAGGTACTTCTGAACCAGCAACTTCGGCAAGTTGACACAAACAGGCCCTTGCTGTTTTTGGGACGCCCTGTTGATACTAAATTAGGTGTTGTACTGGGCGAAGGTATTTGGCAATGGCGTGTACAGGATTATATTGAAAATGCTTCGTTTGAACAATTTGACAACATGATGCTGAAAATAATCAATTACCTGATTATTAAGCCTGGAGAAGATAATTTTACGGTTTACTACAAGCCTCGTTATGCCGAAGATGAAGATGTGGTATTAAGTGCCGAATTATTAAACGACAGTTACCAAAATGTGGTTGCCCCCGATGTAAAGCTAACACTTAGCTCCGAAAATGGCCTGCATTACAGTTATGTTTTTGATAAAACAGATAGCCAATACCAGTTGAATATGGGACACTTATCAGCAGGAACTTACAGCTTTGACGCCTCGGTAAATTGGGGAGAAAAGGTTTTTCGTGAACATGGTTCGTTTAGTGTCGATAAAGTTCAACTGGAGCAGATTAATACGCAGGCCGATTTCAATTTACTGTATCAATTGTCTGCTTCAACCGGTGGCCGGTTTTTCAACCAAGACCAATTCGGTCAACTAACAGAGCTACTTAACCAGCAAAAAGAGCTTTCGGGCACTTCAATATGGCAGCAAGTTTACCTGAAATTTATTTCGTTAAAATTTCTTTTTATTTTGCTGTTTCTATTGCTTTCGCTGGAATGGTTTTTGAGGAAATACTGGGGCTCGTACTAAACACACCCGAAAGTTTTTTTACCTGCGAAAACAGATTAAACGATTCAATTCGAATACACTATGACCATACTTTACACTCGTAAGTTCTCAACCGGGCTGTTGATACTGATGCTTTTGTTGGCATCGTGTTCACAGCCCTACCGCTTGCTGACTATTGAAACCTCCCGCCCATCAACCCACCTGTTACCAACTGATATTCAAAGCCTGACGTTGGTTAACCGGGGAATTACGGGCGAGTTTCAGAATTTTAATAAAGACTCCCTACAGCAGTATTTTTATGATAAAGGATTCAAAGTCAATTCAGTTGTGCTTGATAGTTTGGCTGCTGATACAACATTGAAAGCACTCGGCGAATTGTTGTTTGAGTCGGGGCGCTACGATGTGGTTATCCCCGAAGAACGCAACCTTAACCGGGAACAGAAGTTTTATCAGGTTCCGGAAAGTTTGGATTGGGATGAAGTGGCATCCATTTGTCAGGATTTCAATACCGATGCGCTTATGGTAATTGAGCGGTATTTCAATAAAATAATGACGGATTATCATGTTTATATTTCGCCCGAAGGGAAGCCGCAGTTTGTGTCTGCAAGTATCGATTCAAAGTACAATATGGTTATCAAAGTGTATGATCCGTCCAAGAAATCGATTGTCCGGCAGATTGTTGTCGACGATACGATTTCGTGGAGTAATGATGATTATACTACCGAAGGACTTTTCCGTACACTTCCGTCAATAAAGGAGGCGCTAATTCAGACCGGAATCCAGACTGCATTAGATGCTGATAATCAGATTTCTCCGGCTTGGGTGAAGGAAAACCGGTTGTTTTTTGTTCTCGCCGAAGGTGATGAATCGCGGATACGGACCTGGGCAAACAATAACGAGTGGCAAAACGCTGACGATTATTGGCAAAAATTTGCAGGTAGCCAAAAGCCGTCAGAAAAGAGCAAAGCCGAATTCAACCTTGCCCTTGCAGCAGAAATGCTTGGAGATATTGACAGCGCCATTGAGTGGGCGAACAAATCACTTAAGACCAGGTACATGAACCAAACGAATAATTACCTGCTAAGGCTGAAACAGCGGCAGGAACTTCTGAAAAAATTTGAACGATAAAACACAAAAAAAATCCGGTAGTTTTTCGCCTACCGGATTTTTTTTGTGCGTGAGTGTATTATTTCGCCGCCGGATAATTCACTTCGGGTCTCTTTATTGCCCGGTACATCAGGTACAAGCCACCCAAAACAAATGGAATACTGAGTAGTTGCCCCATATTTAGTGTCATTCCGGCCTCGAAAGCTTCCTGATCTTCTTTAATAAACTCTATTAGAAACCGCGACAGGAATATCAAAACGAAAAATAATCCAACAATAAACCCCTCGCGCTTGCGAAGATTTGTTTTGAAGAATAAGTACATCAGCAAGCCAAACGTAAACAGGTACGAAAGCGCTTCGTAAATCTGGGTTGGATGTTTGGCCACAGTTTCGCCGTTCCGCTCAAAAATGAAGCCCCACGGCAAGGTAGTTTGAACGCCGTATATTTCAGAATTCATCAGGTTTCCGGTGCGGATCATGGCTGCAACCAAAGCCGTTGGCACTACCACCCGATCGAGTACCCAGAACACGGAACGTTTCGATACTTTTTTGCTCCAGATAATGAGGGCAATAAAAATTCCGAAAGCCCCGCCATGACTGGCCAGGCCGCCATGCCACACCTTCAGTATTTCGGCCGGGTGTTGCGAATAGTAGTCCCAGCCATAAAAAAACACATGACCGAGACGGGCTCCGATAACTGTAGCTACCAGCAAATAAATAAACAAGCTTTCGAGCCATTTGGGGTTGGTACCTTCAAACTTGAACATGCGTTCGCCAATGTTGTAACCAAACAGAAAGCCTGTTGCGAATAAAAGTCCGTACCAACGAATTGACAACGACCCGATATGAAAAATTTCGGGGCTGGCATTCCAATGGATAAAAGCTAAAAGTGATTGCATATCAGTATTTTGATTTTTTGAAAAGGTTTTTTTATGCCTTGCAGCATAACACAAAAAAGAATAAGTAGTTTGGACTACTTATTCTACTAAACCTTTTCCGTGACAACTTTTATATTTTTTACCGCTTCCGCAGGGGCACGGTTCATTTCGTCCGACTCGCTTTTCAACCCGGACCGGTTGTACGGGCTGTGGCCGTTGTTGATCGGGGCGCGGGCGTGGCCCTTCCGGCATTTCTGACTTCGAAGTCGAATACTTGCTCATATCGGTGCGGCGGGCAACTTCAGCTTCGCGAACCTGGTTCGGATCCGAAATTGGGATGTGGCCTTTCATCAGGGTTGAAACAATGTCGCCGTTCACTTTCTGAATCATCTGTTTAAACAGATTGAACGATTCGAACTTGTAAATTAGCAAGGGGTCTTTTTGTTCGTAGGCCGCATTCTGAACCGATTGTTTCAAATCGTCCATTTCGCGAAGTTGTTCTTTCCAGGCCTCGTCGATGGTTCCCAGTACAATTTGCTTTTGGTACGATTTTACCAGCTCTTTCCCTTTATTGTTATAGGCTTTCTCTAAATTGGTAACAATCTGAAAGATACGTTTCCCATCCGAAATTGGCACTACAATATTCTGGTACATGTGCGACTTGGTTTCGAACACATCTTTAATAACCGGGAACGCTTGTTTCGAAATGGTATCAACCTTGCGGGTATAGGAGTCAATCATTGCGTGATAAACAATATCAACAATTGCTTCCGGTTTCATTTGTTTAAATTGGTCGTCCGAAACTGGCGAGCCGATCGACAGCAAACGAATCAGTTCCAGGTTGAATTCCTCGTAATCGCCGCCATAATATTCGTTTACCAACGCGTCAACGGTGTCGTACATCATGTTCAGCAAGTCAACCTCCAAACGCTCGCCGTAAAGTGCATGACGGCGTTTTTTATAAATCACTTCACGCTGCGAGTTCATCACATCGTCGTATTCGAGCAAGCGCTTACGGATACCAAAGTTGTTTTCTTCGACTTTCTTTTGTGCCCGTTCAATTGATTTGGTAATCATTGAATGCTGGATCACTTCGCCTTCATCCAATCCTAAGCGGTCCATAATACTAGTAATCCGGTCGGAGTTGAATAGGCGCATCAAGTCGTCTTCCAGCGATACAAAAAACAGCGAAGAGCCCGGATCGCCTTGTCGTCCCGAACGTCCGCGCAGCTGGCGGTCAACCCGGCGCGAGTCGTGCCGTTCGGTACCAATAATAGCCAAGCCACCGGCTGCTTTTACTTCGGGGGTCAATTTAATATCGGTACCACGACCGGCCATGTTGGTGGCAATGGTAACCATGCCTTTGTTACCGGCATCGGCAACAATTTCGGCTTCGCGGGCATGTAGTTTCGCGTTCAGTACGTTGTGTTTAATACCGCGCAACTTCAACATCCGGCTCAATAATTCCGAAATTTCAACCGACGTGGTACCTACCAGCACCGGGCGGCCTGCTTCGTGCATTTCAACAATTTCCTGAATTACTGCATTGTATTTTTCGCGTTTGGTTTTGTAAACCTTATCGTTATCGTCTTTGCGAACAATTGGGCGGTTGGTCGGGATAACTACCACATCCAATTTGTAGATGTCCCAGAACTCGCCTGCTTCTGTTTCGGCAGTACCGGTCATACCGGCCAGTTTGTGGTACATGCGGAAGTAGTTTTGCAGCGTAATGGTTGCAAAGGTTTGTGTGGCTGCTTCAACTTTTACGCGTTCTTTGGCTTCAATTGCCTGGTGCAAACCATCTGAGTAACGACGGCCTTCCATGATACGACCGGTTTGTTCGTCAACAATTTTTACCTTGTTATCGATTACCACGTATTCCACATCTTTTTCGAACATGGCATAAGCTTTCAATAATTGGTTGATGGTGTGGACGCGTTCCGACTTAACGGCGTAGTTTTGCAGTAACGTATCTTTCTTCTCAATTTTTTCCTGATTGCTCAAGCTACTGTTTTCGATTTCGGCAACCGACGAGCCAACATCCGGCAGGATGAAGAACTCGGCGTCGTCCAGGTCAGACGAAATCAGGTCGATACCTTTATCTGTGAGCTCAACCGAGTTTAATTTTTCGTCGATAATGAAGAAAAGCGGATCGGTAACTACGTGCATATTTTTGCTGTTATCCTGCATGTAGTAGTTTTCGGTTTTCTGCATTGCCGCTTTAATGCCTTCTTCACTCAAAAACTTGATGATTGCTTTGGTTTTTGGCAGCCCTTTGTGAGCCCGCAGCAATGCCATTGCCCCTTCTTCTTTCTCATCTTTAGTAGCATCGGCTTTGGAAAGCAAGCGTTTGGCATCGGTTAAGCATTGCGTTACGTAGCTGCGCTGGGCCGAAATCAGCCGTTCAACGCGCGGCATCAGTTCATCAAATTTCTGATTATCGCCTTTGGGTACCGGCCCCGAAATAATCAACGGTGTACGGGCATCGTCAATCAATACCGAGTCAACCTCGTCAACAATGGCATAGTGGTGTTTGCGTTGCACCAAATCGCGCGAATTGATGGCCATGTTATCGCGCAAATAGTCGAAACCAAATTCGTTATTGGTTCCGTAGGTAATATCGGCATTATAGGCTTTGCGACGGGCATCGGAGTTGGGTTGGTGTTTGTCAATACAATCCACGCTCAACCCGTGAAACTCGAAAATCGGCCCCATCCATTCCGAGTCGCGTTTGGACAGGTAGTCGTTTACCGTTACCACGTGTACACCGCGCCCGGCCAAAGCATTCAAAAATACAGGCAACGTGGCTACAAGCGTTTTACCTTCACCAGTTGCCATTTCGGCAATTTTGCCCGAGTGAAGCACAATACCACCAATCAACTGCACATCGTAATGTATCATTTGCCAGGTAATTTCGTTTCCTCCGGCAATCCACGAGTTGTGCCAAATGGCTTTGTCTCCGTCAATTTCAACATTTTCCTTTACTGCGGCCAGGTTGCGATCGAATTCGCTGGCCGAAACAATTACCTTTTCATTTTCAGTAAACCGTTTGGCGGTTTCTTTCACCACCGAAAATGCGGATGGAAGTATCTCATTTAAAACTTCTTCAATTTTAACGGCAATTAGCTCTTCCAACTTGTCGATTTGCTGATAAAGCTTTTCTGCTTCCTGAATTTCAGCCTCTTCGGCTTGTAATTTAAGGGCAGCAATTTCATCTTCTTCCGGTTTAATCCGGTCGTTAATGATTTGCTTCAATTTTACGGATTCGGCACGAAGTTCGTCGTTGGTAAGCTGGGTGACCCGGGCATATTCTTTTCGGATGTTTTCCAAAATCGGTGCAACCTCTTTGATGTCCCTGTCGGACTTGTTTCCTAAAAATGCTCCGAGAATTTTACTTATAAAAGCCATTCTTATTTAATTTTTCTGATAAATCGGATTTAATTGCCACAAAAGTAATGATAATGAATTACGATACTTAAGCGCGTGTTCATTTTTTTAATAATAATCGTGCCAGCTCCGGATACCCCCATTTTACTGACAGAACAGCATAAATAGAACTTTTTTGTGACATTAAAGCAGACAAATTTCAATTTTGACGATTCTTTACAAAGCTCTATTTTTGAATAGTTATACTATAATATTTAGTTGCGTCACTTTTTTTGAATCTTATGGGCTTCATTATTCCAATATTGCAAGTGTATAAGTTTGTTTTATATGAATATTAAATCTATAAATAGCATCAAAATTATTTTTAACCTATCAATCAAATTAATCATCAAAATCTGGAACAATGACAGACAAACACAATCACGAAGCCTCTGCTTACGACACAAGCGGAGAAAGCAAATGCCCGTTTCACAGCTCAGTCGGACAACATAGTGCCGGCGGTGGTACCACCAATCGCGATTGGTGGCCCAAACAACTCAACTTAAATATTCTGCGGCAACACTCTTCCCTCTCCGACCCCATGGGAAAAGGATTTAATTACAAAAAAGAATTTGAAAGCCTCGATTTGGCAGCGGTAAAAAAAGATTTGGCTACCCTTATGACTGATTCGCAAGACTGGTGGCCGGCAGATTTTGGCCATTACGGCCCGCTGTTTATCCGCATGGCCTGGCACAGTGCCGGAACTTACCGCTCTGGTGATGGGCGTGGTGGTGGAGGCCGCGGGCAGCAACGTTTTGCCCCGTTGAACAGTTGGCCGGACAATGTAAGTTTGGATAAAGCCCGTCGGTTGCTGTGGCCAATCAAACAAAAATATGGCAAGAAAATTTCTTGGGCCGACCTGATGATCCTGACCGGAAACGTAGCGTTGGAAACCATGGGGTTCAAAACCTTTGGCTTTGCTGGTGGCCGCGAAGACGTTTGGGAATCGGATCAGGATGTGTACTGGGGAGCAGAGAAGGAATGGCTCGCAGGCGCCGAGAAATCCAATAGCCGCTATTCGGGCAACCGCGATTTGGAAAACCCGCTGGCTGCTGTCCAAATGGGGCTTATTTATGTGAACCCTGAAGGTCCTGACGGGAATCCGGATCCGCTGCTGGCGGCCAAAGATATTCGCGTAACTTTTGCCCGCATGGGCATGAATGACGAAGAAACGGTTGCTCTGATTGGCGGTGGACATACCTTTGGTAAAACGCACGGAGCCGGTCTGGCCGACCATGTTGGGCCCGATCCGGAATCAGAAGGATTGGAAGCACAGGGATTGGGCTGGAACAACAGTTTTGGTACCGGAAAAGGTGGCGACACCATTACCAGCGGACTGGAAGTTACCTGGACGAAAACTCCTACCAAATGGAGCAACAACTTCTTCGAAAACCTGTTCGACTATGAGTGGGAACTGACCAAAAGCCCGGCCGGTGCCCACCAATGGAAACCCCGCGGCCAAGCTGGTTCGGGCAGCGTACCTCATGCACACGACCCAAATAAACGTGTTGCACCCAATATGCTGACGACCGATCTCTCGTTGCGTTTCGATCCGGTTTACGGGCCAATTTCGCGACGCTTTTACGAAAACCCCGACGAGTTTGCCGATGCTTTTGCCCGTGCCTGGTTCAAACTTACCCACCGCGATATGGGGCCGCGTTCCCGTCATCTCGGCCCGGAAGTACCAACCGAAGAATTAATTTGGCAAGACCCCATTCCTGCAGTAACACACGAACTGATTAACGAGAAAGATGTAGCCGATTTGAAAGCAAAAGTGCTGGCTTCTGGATTATCTGTAGCCGAACTTGTTTCAACAGCCTGGGCTTCGGCGTCAACGTTCCGGGGTTCCGACAAGCGTGGCGGCGCCAACGGGGCCCGCATTCGCCTGGCACCGCAAAAAGATTGGGAGGTACATCAACCCGAACAGCTGGCAAAGGTGTTGAAAACACTCGAAGGCATTAAAGCAGCTTATCCGAAGCCGGTTTCCATGGCCGATCTGATTGTGCTGGCTGGCTGTGCCGGTGTTGAGAAAGCGGCGGCTGATGCCGGAGTTTCGGTAACCGTACCTTTTAGCCCTGGCCGGACCGATGCAAGCCAGGAGCAAACCAGCGTAACCGGTTTTGCTGTTCTGGAACCCGTTGCCGATGGTTTTCGCAACTACCTGAAGAAAAAATATGCGGTACCAGCCGAAGATTTGCTGATTGACAAGGCTCAACTGCTGACCCTGACCATCCCTGAAATGACGGTATTGGTGGCTGGTATGCGTGTACTGGGCGCTAATTACAAACAAACCAGGCTTGGTGTGTTTACCGGGAAACCAGGTACGCTGAGCAACGACTATTTTGTGAACCTGTTGGATATGGGTAATCAATGGAAACCCACCAACAGCGAGCGCGACGAGTATGAAGCCTTTGACCGTAAAACCGGTGCAAAACGGTGGACCGGCACCCGCGTTGACCTTGTATTTGGTTCGAACGCTGAACTGCGTGCTGTGGCCGAAGTTTACGCCGCTGCCGACTCGAACGGGAAGTTTGTAAATGATTTTGTTGCTGCCTGGAACAAAGTGATGAACCTGGACCGCTTCGACTTAAAATAGGACCAATTAACAACGGATTGCAAACAATAAAGGGTAAACACGAGGCTGTGTTTACCCTTTATTCGCATCGGTTTTTACGGTTCGTGCGGGTATTTTGCCTGCAAAAAGGTAACAAATAGGTGTTTTGTTTAAGATGAAGTATTTACTTGAAAATTTGTTTTTGTTGACCCGAAAAAAATGGGAAATAAAGCGCAATGCAGCAGCTCAAGCTCAAGTTTTCGGAATAAATTTCTTTAAAATTGCACCGAAATAAATACCGAAGCCAGCGCCCAGTTGTCAACTGAGGACTTTGGACAGAAATAATGGCTCAGTTCGGCGCCAATCCCCAGCTGACGGTACAACGAGAAACCCAATTTTGCCTGAACCGGAAACGCAACCAGGTTCGAATTTTGCTTTAGCGCCTCAACTAGGGGCACATATTGGGGCGAACCGTTGCCGATAATTACTCCCGATGAGTTTGACAGGTACAAGGCTACCCCTGCCGACAACATTCCGTACGACCACTTCCCTATTCGCATATATGGCCCCAGTTTAAGGGCAAACTGGTGAAACTCAACCGAGCTTTTATCGAGTCCAAGCCGGTATTCGGCGTTAAGTGCAACAACCGGCGAAAAACCACTGACATACTCTGCCCGCAAAATGCCTATTTTGTTGGGATCGAGGTTAAACCCCCCGCCTATTTCAAGCGCATTCAGGAAGTTGCCGGGCCCTTTTGGTGTTTCGGAGGCTTGCTGTGCGCTGCAAAACAAGGCCAGTAGCATAAGGCCAACGATAAGTAGGTTGACTTTCATGTTTTTTCAACCAAAATAAGATGATTTTTCATTATTTCACCTGTACCGGAACAATAATTCGTGCCCCATCTTTCTTTATAAACTCGAGCCGGTAAATTCCTTTTTTGTTGGGGGTAAACTCGTAGTCGATTATTTGCGGAACAGCGGCCGTTGAGCAAGGTAAATCGGTGATTGTACGCCCAAAAACTTTAATAAAAATACGGTTATCATGCTCATCCGATAATACTTGCGATATAATATCGCAGCCACTTGCCCGAGGGCAGAATACGGTAAGTATTAAGGTTTCGCCCAGGTTTACCGAACGCTCCCCTTCTACTTTTAGTATCTCCCAATGGGCTAAACCCTCGGGTGTTGGCAACCAATAGTCAAATTCCAGCTCGTCCTTTTCACAACCAAGCAGGAATACAAGCAAAACGGCGGCGACAATTTGTTTCATGTTGCTTTTTTCAACAAGATGCCTTCGTTACTGCCGGGTTGCGTTTAACAGTTTAAAAAATAATGAATTCCGGGAATCGGGATAAAACTCGCGATAACGGCTCCGGCGTATGTATTACCAAAATTGAAGGCCAACCCCATTGTCAGGTAGTATTTCGGTACCAGTACCGGCGGGTCTTTTAGGTTTATATCGAATGGCCCCTGCCAGTTGCCAGGGTTGCGGTGCATGGTATTCTGCATTTCGGGCGCCAATTTGTTCTTTTGTGTGTAGTTGAATTTCGTTTTACAATAATTAAAATGAACACGGTTTATTGAAAATTAAGCTTTTTCGACTAGTCTTTTCGTCCGTTTAAATTGAGAGACTGTTTAGATTTAAAATATTTACAAATAAAATATTGATTATCAGTTTTTTTTGATTGATTTTGTTTTGCTATATTAATGATTATCAATCTATTAAAAACGAACAAAACACTATCAGACCAACCTTGCCGATAGCCAATAGATGCTATTGAAAGGCATTTTAAACGACAATCGTTTTAGAAAGCATTCTCTGCGGGACATTTTCAATGCCATCTTCTACATGCTTAAAACAGGCTGCCAATGACCTATGCTTTCTGGCTGTTTCCCCAAGTGGGAACTAGTTTATTACTATGTCAGCAAATGGAAAAACAATGGAGTGATAGAACAAGTACATGAATTACTTCGTGACAAAATACGCAAGCGAGCAGGGAAATTTGAATCCCCCAGCTAAGCCTGTATTGACAGCCAGTCTTAAAACAACCCGGTTGGATGGCGAATCCCGAGATTTTGATGGTGGCAAAATAACCAAAGAGCGCAAACGCCATATCATCACAGAAACAATGGGTTTGCTGCTTGGCGTTGTTGTTCATACTGCCAATATCCATAACTGCAAAGGTGTAAGTGATGTAATAGCCTCGCAAAAAGCTAGGTTCTCAAGACTGACCAAGATCGTCACCGACGGCTGTGATCGGGAAGACCAAAACCACTTTCGGCTGGGTACTTGAAATCGTTTTAATATCAGACCGGCAAGCAATTTTATCGTCATCCCCAAAAGATGGGTTGTCGAAAGAACGTTTGCCTGGGTTGAAAGCAACCGAAGGCTTAGCAAAGCCTTCGAATACCTAACCGATACCAGCGAAGTAATGATTCAGATTGCAATGATAAGATTAATGTTTAATAGAATGTAAGCATTCGCTAAACCCCGTATATTTTTCCTGCCAATGAGTCATTAAGTTTGCTGTGGACCAAAAATGAAACAGAGATGCTCAATGCTCAAAAATTCCTGTCGATTTATCATGATTACCTGGCTTCGGGGCTGACTGTCCGGGATTATTGTGCCAACCAGCACATGAACGAGGCCCGGTTTTACTACTGGCAAAACAAACTAAAAGACCAACTTCCACCCAAGCAGGGCTTCATCCCGGTTGTTTTCAATCCCAGGCAGCAAACTTCTGCTGTTCCCTTTTCCTGCGCAAACAAACACCATCAACACCCCGGCACCAAGGGAGAACTCTGTTGCGAGATTAGCTATCCCAATGGCATTTGCGTGAAGTTGAGCGGAATGACTGATGCCGATATTCTGCGTTCATTGCTTCAGCTAACCGGGCAGTAGTATGTTCAGCCGGACCACCTCGATGAACTACTACCTGTATGCACATCCCACCGACATGCGCCGCAGTTTCTACACCCTCAGCGGTATGGTGACGGGCCAAATGGGGCGCAATGTACAGGATGGCGAAGTTTTCATTTTTATTAATCGCAACTGCACGAGTATGAAAATCCTGCATATGGAATGCGGCGGATTGGTTATTTATCACCTAAAGCTCGAATCGGGCCGTTTCAAACTCCCTGTTTTTGATGTGCAGACCAATACTT
>JBKEAN010000247.1:0-5929 GCA_047972415.1 Mangrovibacterium sp. | reverse complement strand
CGGTAGCAGGCGACGAGGTAATTTCAATAAAATCGGCAACATACTGGCCTCGCTTCACTTTATGGACGTAATGGAAATAAACAGCACAGTTTGTTTTGGACGCTATTTTCTGTGGCCCGGCAAAGAAAGGGGTTTCCTGGTTCAGAAACGTGGTCCAGTATTGCGAGGCCGCCGGTGGGGTCTGGTCGGCTGCCAGCCACATTAAACCGTACGGAGGGCCGTCGTTTAACTGGATAGCAGCCCGTGGGGCTTTGGGCATGGGAACATCTTCGGTTCCAAACTGTTTGCGTATCGTGGTGATGTGTTTTTCCATGTAAGGGTTACTCGGCATGGGGCTGTAAACCATTAGTAACCTGAAATTTATGAATTGGGCTAAAAATGAGTTCCATTCCCAGTTGTTATAGTGCATACACAACAATACGATGCCTTTTCCTTGTTGTGCAACCGATTCCAGACGATTTGTGTTTATAAATTTGATGTGTTTTCGCATCACTTTTTCAGGCATCCGGTTCATTTTTATGGTTTCCAGGGTGAGGTCGGCAAAATGGCGGTAGTAGTTTCGGGCAATAGTTTTCAGCTCACGATCTGTTTTTTCGGGGAACGAATGGCGTAGGTTGCTCAGAACAACTTGCTTGCGATAACCAATCAGGTAATAAACCACAACAAAAAACAGATCGGAAATTCCGTAAAGGATCGGAAATGGCAGGTAAGAAATGGCTTTCAGAAGGACTACTGTCAACTTTTGAATGAATGTTTTCATGTACAATTTGATTTCAGGCTCAAAAATAAGCTTTATTTCTTTGTTGAGGCTGGCATGCTGGAGATGTGTTCGTTTGGGCGGGCCAGCATAATTCCGGTGAACGACTTTTTTACAGCCAGGTAATCGGCTAGCGGCTCTTCCGAAATTACCACTTTCGCCAACGCCGACGAGGCATGAAGCAGGTGCACCCGCCCATCAACCCAAACAACAAAACCAACATGCACCACATCCAAACCCGCAATATTGGTGGTAATGGCAACAATGTCGCCATTTTTCAGTTCCTTTTCATTGGCTTTAATTTCGTTTTTAGGCAGAAAGAAAAATTTTCGATTGCTTATTTCATTCTCTTGTTCAGTTAGTTGGCTAATTAATTTCGGGTTTTCTTTCAGCAGCTCGTAACTGTTGGGGTGTGTGCTCATAAAATTAATGGCCTTCTGCCAAGGCGTTTGAAAGCTACTGTCAACCATACTAATCATGCCTTTTTCCTGGTTGTTGTACAGCCAGTCCGAAAAGTAGTGCAAGCGCGAAAGGTAACCATCACGAATACCGTTGCGATAACGTATTTTCTGTAGTTGAAAGGCATAGTCGGTAAATGAATTTCCTCCGTTTTTGAGGGTGAAGGCCAGTGCCAGGCAAGTTTCGTCAAAAGTGGTGCAATCCAGCTCCCGCAGATTGATGACGAGCTTTTCATCTGTCCCGTTTTCGAGCGTGTGCGGTACATAAGGAAGCCCAAGCAGTTGCTTTCCTATTTTAACGACGAGATCTCCTGTTTGTAAATTCCGGTCCGGTGCAAATTTTACCAGTAATTCATCAATGCGGACACTGTCGTCATGGCAGGCAATCAGCTCGTTGGGCCGAATTGTGGCGGTATACGTTTGGCATTGACAGGCCGTGGCACAAACGAACGTGAGAACAAGCAGTACAAATTGTTTCATCGTTTTTTGTTTTCAGTTTGAATCGGGAAATTACAAAAAAATACAGACCTGCCGGTTTTTCATATCCCGGCAGCTTCGCAAAATCGGATAGGATTTAGCATTAATAGCTATTTTAGCGGCGAAAACCAATTAAAATCTCATGTGCAAAACAATTGTTTTAGCGGCATTGCTGTTGTGGTGTTATGCAGCCCCGGCAAAGCCAACTGAATTTACAACGAGTGGGAGGGTGGAATACGCTACCCTCCGGAATGGAAAAGTTATGGAGAAAGGCGGCAAACTGCTGCTCCATTATGCTGGCGATTTGGCTCGTCTGCAAGCCGATCAATCGAACAAGGACTTAATTCCAGAGGTGCCTCGTCAGTACGATTTTATCGATTACGGACAAGCCAAAGTCTTCAGGCAAGCTACCTTTATGGATGGGGCAAGTTATTTTAGCACTACCGATGTGCAGCCGCTCGAAGGCTTTAAGGCCGAAGGTAGTGCCGAGGAAATATTGGGCTACACCTGCCAAAAGTACACCGGCTCGTCGTTTTCCAATAAAATTGAATTGTGGGTTACTACCGAAGCGGGTATCCAAGGAAGCCCGATGACTGGCTTTGTTTGGCCGGGCGGTTTGGTGCTGAAGTACCAGCGCAACGACAATGCCGGTTGGCAAGCGACTGCCGTCACCCTCGACAAAAAAAACAAAACACCGCTTAGCCTGATGCCTGCCAGCATGGGAACTGAAATTTCGCAACTCGAATTTTCGCAGCGTCTGGCCAATGCCTTCGTTAAAACCATTCCGGTGTTTACCCGGCAACAAATTAGCTGGGGCGCCACCATCAATAACCCAAAAGGCGAATATACCGACTCTGTTTACCGCTTTGCAGGTGGCACCATCGCCCTTAAACGGGTTAAACTGCCCCCTGCTCCCGACGGTAGTACCGTATTTGCCGAGCTCACCGAGCAATCGAATGGTGATGCGTACGACCGCACCGGCTCGGTGTTCCTCGTTCCGACCGGCAAAGCCCGCAGCTTTCTGGAGGGCCTGAAAAACGGCGTAGGCTCCCTGCCTCACTTAACGGGTAAGGACGGGAAAGTATATCAGGGTATTGTAAAAACAGCTGACTACGACCCTTTAATCGAATTGATGCGCTTTTTTACTCCCTTTGGCGTGCGCCATTTTAACGACAAACGCAATGTGGGCATCGCCTGGGACGACTCGGTAAGCTACAAAACAGATCTGAGCGACTTGCTGCCTTTGCTTCGGGGCGAAGTGTGGATTGGCGTGTTTGTGGGCAACTACGATAAAGGTGGCCACACCGTTAGCCTGAACCTGAAGTATTACCTGAACGAGCAGGAGAAGCCACAAAGCCCCGATAAGAAGTTTTGGGCAGAACCGGTTTTCAATACGACCAATGTGATGGAAATGGCGGGACAGGAGTACGGCACCCTCTTTGGCACCGATACCCTGACGGTGGAGTTTGAAGTTCCGGAGGGCATCAAAACTGTCAACTTCCGTTACATTACTACCGGCCACGGCGGCTGGGGAGGCGGCGACGAGTTTGTACCGAAAAAGAACGAGTTGTTTATTGACGGTACGCCGTTTTTCACCTTCACCCCTTGGCGGGTCGATTGCGGCACCTATCGCGCTTCGAACCCCGCATCGGGTAACTTCTGGAACGGGCTTAGCTCGTCCGATTACAGCCGCTCGGGCTGGTGTCCCGGAACGGTCTCTTATCCCTACTTTACTTCCATTAGCGGACTGGCCCCGGGTAAACACCGCATTCATGTATTTATTCCGCAAGGCGAACGAGATGGCGGCAGCTTTAGTGCCTGGAATATTTCGGGCCTGTTCTATGGCGAGTACCAAGAGTAAGGGCTTGGTCTGAACATTCATTTTTAAAAGAATTTGGGTTGAAGGTGCAGCTTCCCGGCCGGAGCTTTGTCATCTTTCGCAGGGATTTGTACCTTCATCCCAATTTGTTTCAATACTGATAAACACTCCGTATGGTTAAAAATATTTTATTGGGCCTGACAGTTTTTCTGCTCGGGCTGACGCCAGCATTGCCCTGTACCAATATTTTGGTTAGCCCGGGTGCCTCAAAAGATGGCTCGGCCATGATTGTTTATCTCAACGATGGCGAGTGGATTCAGCAATTGGAGAAGTACCCGGCGGCCGATCATCCGGCTGGTTCGTGGCGCGGAACTGGCTCGGGCCGCGTAAAGCAGGTACCGCACACCTATGGACGTATTGGCTTTCAGATGAACGAAAAGCAAGTGGCCATTGGCGAAACCACCTTCACCGGCCGCGAGGAATTGTGGAACCACGACTTCTTTTTAAAATACTGGCACCTGATGGAACTGGCGCTCGAACGGGCCGCTTCGGCCCGCGAAGCCATTCGGGTAATGACTTCTTTGGTAGAGGAATACGGCTATGGCAGCGAAGGTGAATCATTTTCGATTGCCGACAAGCACGAGGCATGGATTCTGGAAATGATAGGGACAGGTGAAGGCAAAAAAGGCGCCGTTTGGGTAGCCATGAAGGTTCCCGATGGCCTGATTTCGGCCCACGCTAACCACGCACGCATTGGCGAGTTCCCGTTGAACGATCCCGAGAATTGTTTGTACTCGCCCAATGTGATATCGCTGGCCATTGAGCGCGGCTATTACGATCCAAAATCCGGCGAGCCTTTCCGCTTCAATGACGTGTATTGCCCGGCTACTCCCGCTTCTTTGCGCTATTGCGAAACCCGGGTTTGGAGCATCTTTCGGAGGGCTGCACCCTCGCAGAATTTCTCCCCCGATTACCATCGCGGGGTAAAGGGGGCAAAACCATATCCGTTGTTCATTCAGCCCGACTATAAAATTGGTGTCGCCGAATTGTCAGCACTGGTTCGCGACCACTACGAAGGAACCCCTTGGGACATGACACAGGGTTTGGGTGCTGGCCCCTACGGAACACCCAACCGCGACCGACCGCTCACCTTTAAAGTTGACGGGAACGATTGTGCCTGGGAGCGCCCCATTTCAAACGTCAACACGGCTTTTTCATTTATCAGTCAAAGCCGGGCCTGGTTGCCCGACGAAATTGGCGGTCTGATGTGGTATTCGCCCGACGATACGTACACTAACTGCTACGTTCCTTTTTACCCGGTAATCAGTACCATCCCCGATGCGTATGCTCGTGGCGATCAAAGCCGTTTTTCGTGGGATTCGGCCTGGTGGGCCTTCAATTTTGTTTCGAATTACATGAACCTGAAGTACAGTTATATGATTAAAGATGTACTGCCCATTCAGCAAAAGCTCGAAAAGCAAATACTGGCCAGGCAGGATTCAGTTGAGAAAGCCGCTCTTGCCTTGCTGAAAACAAATAAGGAACAGGCGATTGCCGATTTGACAAATTACTGTTCGGAAACGGCTACCGGTGTGGTGAATGACTGGCGAGAGCTGGGCCAGTTCCTTGTGATGAAATTCATTGATGGCTACATTAACGACGAGCGTGCCTCGGGGCAGACAGCGCCGTATCCGCAGCAATGGTACGAGCAGGCTGCGAAGGACAAGCCCAGTTTGAAGAATGCCGTTTGGAAGGAGGATGAGGAAAGCAAAGAACCCCAGAGCTACTAGGTAAAAACTTGTCATAAAAGCAAAAAGCCATCCTTGGGGGATGGCTTTTGTATATCGGGTATCTCACCAATTAATCTTCGGCACCGACTTCAACTTCCATAATGTCTTTGTCAACCAGGATACGGCCGCAATATTCGCAAACAATAATTTTTTTGCGATTGGCAATGTCCATCTGGCGTTGTGGCGGAATTTTGTTGAAGCAACCACCGCAAGCGTCGCGTTGTACGGTAACCACAGCCAAGCCGTTGCGGGCATTTTTGCGGATACGTTTAAAAGCTGTCAGCAAGCGCGGTTCAATCATACTCTCGATTTTTTCGCCTTTGCTTTTCAGTTTCTCTTCCTCAATCTTGGTTTCGGCTGTAATCTCGTCCAGTTCTTTTTTCTTGCGGTCAAGGTCTTCTTCACGGTCTTTCAATTGGACTTTTGAGCTGTCAATCGCTTCTTTCTTGGTGTTCATTTCCACGGTGAACTCTTTAATGCGCTTCTCCGAAAGTTCAATTTCAAGTCTCTGAAATTCAATTTCTTTATTTAATGAATCGTATTCACGGTTGTTGCGGACATTGTTTTGTTGTTCCGTGTATTTTGTAATCAGGGCTTCCGATTCTTTAATGGCAGCTTTCCGGTTATG
>JBKEAN010000246.1:0-28794 GCA_047972415.1 Mangrovibacterium sp. | reverse complement strand
CTAATTATTTGCGACGGCAAACTGAGTGGCGGCACGTTGCTAACGGCCAACTATGCCAAACAAATCGGCCGGCCGGTTTTTATTTTTGAGCTGTCCCCTTTTTTCATCGATCGGACCATGGAAAACCTATTCGATTTCCTAGAGGCTTTTCAGGTTGAAACCCTCAATGTAGCCGGTCCCCGCGCCAGCCAGTGGCCCAACGCCTATCACGTTGCCAAACATATTACAAAGCAACTGATTCAGAAAATACAGTATTGAGCCGTGGGCAATTAGTCGTGAGTTACGAGCAGTGCGACCGAAAACCATCAATCTTGACATGTCGCTTCTATTCAACTTATTACAAAAACAAACTCATTTCATCATCCGCTCAATACCCATTTCCAGGCCGCACAATTCGGCTAAACCTTTCAGACGCCCAATCAGCGGGTAACCCGGATTGGCATCTTTACCGTAATCGTCGAGCATTTTAATGCCGTGGTCAGGGCGAACCGGAATGCGGCTATCGCTCCGCCCTTCGATCTCCCTGCGAACCTGTTCTTCCAGCAAAGCCTTCATAATCGGGAACATATCCACATCGCCATAAATGTGCCCCGACTCGTGAAAACAGCCATCCGGGAGGAAAACATTGTTGCGCAGGTGGGTAAAATGAATACGCGGGCCAACCGACCTGACGATACCCGCCAAATCATTGTTGCGGTTCACCGAAAGCGAACCGGTACAAAATGTCAGCCCATTGGCAATAGAATCGTAAGCCTGGCAAATCCATTCCAAATCGGCTTGCGTACTCACAATTCGCGGCAATCCCAAAACCGGGAATGGCGGGTCGTCCGGGTGAATGCAGAGCTTAACGCCCGCCTCCTCGGCCACCGGCACCACATCCTGAAGAAACAGCTTCAGGTGTTCGCGCAGGCGGGTAGCGTCTATTTCTTTATAGGTACCAATAAACTTCAGAAACAAGCCTTTGTAGTCTGGTACCGAACCATCAATCACCCCGTCAATAAATCCTTGGGTAACAATGATGATGTTATACGCGAGCCGTTCTTTTTCCTCCTCGCTCATCGTTGCCGCCAGTATCCGGGCTTTTTCAACGATGTCGGCCGGATAGTCTTTCTCGGCATTTGGCCGCTTTAAAATGAAGGCATCAAAGGCCACAAAGGTCGGGAAGTCGAAAAACATGACTTCGCCGCCCTCCGGCAAACGGTAATGCAAATCGGTCCTCACCCAATCCAGTACCGGCATAAAGTTGTAGCACACGCGATCTATCCCGCATGCGCCCAGGTTCCGGAGCGACTGTTGGTAATTGGCAACCAGACGAAAATAGTCGGCGTTGTGTGTTTTAATGCCTTCCGAAACCGGCAAGCTTTCGACCACACTCCATCGCATGCCGTGCGCCTCAATCTGGTCCTTCACCTTCCGGATTTCCTCTATCGGCCACACTTCACCGTTTGGGATGTGGTGCAACGCCGTTACCACACCTTCGATGCCCATTTGCCGCAGATCGGCCAGTGTCACTTTGTCTTTTGCGCCAAACCAGCGCCATGTTTTTTCCAAGCCCATACCAGTTAAATTCCAAATTTAAAATTCCAAATTCCAACGAAGTTTTGAGCTCCGAGTAGTGAGTATTGAAACTGAATACCGCGACTGCACTGATACCATGCATTTTACTGTACCAAGATCGCCTATTCACAGCAACCGAACCCTGAATTCTGCAACTTCTCCTACACCCCGCTGTACGAGCTAAACCCGCCGTCAACCGGAATAATGGTGCCCGTGATAAAACTGGCCGCATCGGAGCAAAGGAACTGGACAAGGCCATTCAACTCACGAATATCGCCAAAGCGGCCCATTGGGGTTTTGGCCAGTACCTTTTTACTTCGCTCGGTATATGAACCATCAGGATTAATGAGTACCGCCCGGTTTTGATCTCCGATAAAAAAGCCTGGGGCAATGGCATTTACCCGAACTTTATCACCAAATTTTTGTGCCATTTCCATCGCCATCCACTGGGTAAAAATGTTGATACCCGTTTTGGCCACCGAGTAGCCCATAACCCTGGTAATCGCCGAATAGGTGGCCATGGATGAAATGTTGATGATGCTGCCTTTTCCACTGCGGGCAATCACCTCGCCGAAAATTAAACTTGGAACAATCGTCCCGTCCAAGTTCAACTCTGCCACTTTTTTATAGTCGTCAATTTTCAGGTCGAAAATAGTCTGGTCTTCGCGCAATGTAGCACCCGGCAAATTACCGCCCGCCACATTGATGAGAATATTGATGGCGCCCCACTTCGAAAGAATCAGCTCTTTGACTTCGCGAATACGTGCTTCGTCGAGCACATCACAGGCATAGCCCACCAGGTTTTGGTTTCCACCGTACGATTCAACAATGGCCTTCAACTTATCTTCCTGACGGCCGAGAACAGCCACTTTTGCTCCTGCTTCGAGCAAACTTTTGGCGATACTCCCACCCAGAACCCCGGTTCCCCCGGTAATAACGGCGATTTGCCCCTCAACACAAAACGTACTCATACTGGTTTATTTAGTTTGAACCAAAAATAAGGAAATGAACAGCAATACCGCATATCCGTTGAGACAAAGCACCCTCATTTTTCAAAAAAAACAAAATCGGTCATCTACAAACAGGTCCTTTCCGGTAAAGGTGGGACAAAATCGAGCTTCGCCGAAACAAAGCACCCTTTTTTGTGTTTAGTCAGTTACGGATTTACACACCTGTTTATCTTGAATAAAAACACACATGAACGAAACCATTGCATTACAAAAACCACTCACCAAGGACATTTTACATCCGAACATGGAACCGATTCAGGAGTTTCTGCAAAAGCTGAAAGACAAAATGCGCCAGGTATTTTACTTGCGCGGCGACGTGAACCAATACGCTCAACAACGCGGGTTGCCACCATTTGTGCTCCGCGAAATTATGGATACCAATCCGCTTTCCATTGGCATTCCGGTTGAATATGGCGGCCGCGGCGCAGTGATGCGCGAAAACCTGGCACTGCTTGAAGCGGCTTCGTACGAGTCGCTGGCACTATCGCTTACTTTTGGCATTAACTCGGCACTGTTTCTTCAGCCCGTAGCCAAATATGCATCCCACGAAGCCAAATCCCCTGTATTCAAGCGTTTTATTGAAAATAAAACGATGGGGGGCTTAATGATTACCGAACCCGACTTTGGCAGCGACGCGCTGAACATGCAAACGTCGTTTTCCGAAGATGCTACGCACTTCAACCTTTACGGTAAAAAACATTGGGCGGGGTTGACGGGCTGGGCCGAATTTTGGCTGCTTACTGCGCGGCAACGCACTGCCGACGGCGACTTGCAACGCGACATCGACTTTTTTATTTGCGATGTTACACAACCGGGGCAGGGCATCAAAGTGGAAGAATTTTATGACAACTTGGGGCTTTATCAGATTCCTTACGGGCGAAACCACATTGATGTTCGCATCCCGAAAGTGCAAAAACTAACCCCGCATACAACCGGTGTCAAAATGATGCTCGACCTGCTTCACCGCAGCCGCATGCAGTTTCCGGGAATGGGCATGGGCTTTATCCAGCGCATGCTCGACGAAGGCATCAACCACTGCCGGCAACGGCTGGTTGGCGGTAAGAGCCTCTTCTTGTACGACCAGGTTCAAGAACGTCTGTCGAAGCTACAAGCTTCCTATACCATTTGCTCGGCCATGTGCGCCAATAGCGCCAAAACCGCAGGACTGGAAAACGACCTGACCGGAATCGGAATCGAAGCCAACTCGGTAAAATCAGTCGTTACCGACCTGATGCAAAACGCGGCACAATCGGTCACTCAATTGGTTGGTGCCAAAGCATACCGCAACAGCCACATTGCAGGTCGTGGAATCACCGACAGCCGGCCGTTCCAGATTTTTGAAGGTTCGAACGACATTTTGTATGCTCAAATTTCGGAAGGGGTTGTGAAACAAATGAAGAAATTGAAAGAATCAAATCTCTTCCAGTTTATGAAACAAAACCCGCTCACCAACCGCTCGGCCGACCAGATGAAGGATCTGTTCAATTTTAAGCTCGATCTGCAATTACCACAGCGGAAATTGGTTGAACTGGGACAGATTATCGGACGCGTAATTTCGATGGATATGGTGCATAAACTGGCCGACGAGGGCTACCGGCAGGATTTGATTGATGGCGGACTGGCCATGTTGCAACAAGAAATTAACCAACTGATGGGTTCCTTCCGCACCAACAACCAACACAACGTAATTGAGGATTACCGGGAGAACAGCGCTTGGCTGAATTTTTCGGTTTAAGTTGAAAAATACAATTATTGGGTGAAAAGCATCTCCGAAAGGGGGTGCTTTTATTCGTTATTGGGGAGGCATGTGATTATTCGATTTTTAAGCCTATCTTTCGCAGTGGCATATTATAAAGTTATCGTCAATTTCACTCTCTGGTAAATCCAAACTTTCTTTTCATTTCCTTAACGAAAGTCCCAAAACGGACATTTCGACCACCCGCGCTAAAATGAAATGCTAATTTTGCGCCTTTTACCGCAAACAGATGACAAAACAATCCAGGATAGCCAATTGGCTCGAAAAACAAACTTGGTACGAAATGCTCAGGCGTGCCTTTTGGGCAGACCCAGATAGGCTGATGGCGGCCAAAGCGACCATTGCCATTGCTGCATTGGTTATTCCGTTTGTACTTGCCGGAAATAATTTCTTTGCCATTACACTTGGCCTAGGCGTCTTAGCCGGGGCTCTTTCCGAAACCGACGACCACCCCACAGGACGGATAAAATCACTTTTACTCAAGGTTATTAGCTTTGGAATTTCGAGCCTTGCAGCAGCTTTGCTTAGCCCTTACCCGGTTTTACTGGGGCTGGGACTGGGTTTGTCAACTATTGTATTTTTGCTGATTGGGGGCTTGGGCGAACGATACCGCGGTGTAACCTTTGGTGCAATACTGGTTGGTATTTACACCATGCTGGGTATTGAAATGAGCCCGGCCTGGTATTGGAACCCGATTTTGCTCACTGCCGGGGCCTTGTTTTACGGGCTGCTTTCGCTGGCTTTGCTGTATTTGCACCCCTGGCGGCTTTTGGAGGAACAGTTGTCACGCGGTTTTAAAGCGCTTTCTGCCTATTTCGACGAGAAGGCCAAACTATTTCCGAGCGATGCCAAAACACAAGCCGAAATCAGAAACCGGCTGGCGCTGCTGAATGTGAAGCTGGTGGACTCGCTCGACCGGATTCGCGAGGTGATGCGGAGTTATGCCGACTCGGTAAAAGACGACACACAACTGAAGCCTTATTTGCAATACTTTATGCTGTTGCAAAACCTGCACGAACGGGCCGCATCGAGCCACGAGCGTTACGATTTTCTAAGTGAAAATCCGAACAACCAGGAACTAATGGACGGTATCGGTCAGATTCTACATCTTTTGGCCCAAGCCACCAAGCAATTGGCAAACTCGTTGCTCACCGGCGTTCCCTACCGCCATCCAGCTGCGTTAAACTGGTCGATGAAAGCGCTGCAGGACAAACAAGTTTTATTGCAACATGATGAAAGCCATCCGTTGGCATTGGTTATCCGGAACCTAACCCGCTCCAACCGCTCTTTGCAGCGCTTAACCGACGATAATCAACGAGCACTTGCTCCCACCCTCTCCACGGATACCCGCAGCCTTTTTCAGCGATTGAAAGAGCAGCTCAGCCTAAGCCATCCGCGTATGCGACATGCCATCCGCCTAAGTATTTGTTTTATGATTGGATATGCCATTTCGGAAACAATGCACATGGCAAAAGGTGAATGGATTGTGCTCACCAGTTTGTTTGTTTGCCAACCCAGCTACAGCGAAACCCGCCGGAAGCTGTTTCAACGGGTTGCCGGAACTATTACCGGAGTAATTGCCGGGGTGCTGATAATCCAGTTGCTACCAACAGTTCCCGGGCAGTTACTCCTATTGCTGGCCTCGTCGTTCTTTTTCTTTAGTTGGCTTCGCCGCAAATATTCCACGGCTGTTGTTTTCATTACTATTTTTGTACTATGCGTCTTCAATCTCGGGAGCAGTCAAGGGGTTGCCATCATGGCACCCCGCTTGGTCGATACCCTTATCGGGTCGGCGCTGGCCATCATCAGCGTTCGGTTGTTGTGGCCCGACTGGCAGTATAAGCGTTTGCCAAAGATTTTAAATGAAGCCTTTCATAAAAATGCAGCCTATTTCCAAGCCATTATCAACGAATATAAACAGCAGGCGACCGATGATGATTTGGCCTACCGCGTGGCCCGCCGCGAAGCCCATCGGGCCGACAATGCACTGGCACTCGCCTGGCAAGATATGCAGCTGGAACCCCGTCGTCAGCAGCATTTCCGAGAACAAGCCTTCACCCTGACTTACCTCAACCACGCCTTGCTGTCGTACCTGTCGGCACTGGGCGCCCACCGCGGACAAAGCGATATGAATACCGAAGCGCTGGTTGAACCGGCAACCAAAATACTGGCTATTTTACAGGATATCCAAATCCTGTTGAACGAACAAGCGGAACCAAAACAGAACGAATTGATAAGCTTAATTAGCGACTTGCGCCGTCAGCAAAACGAGAATTCGTCTGAACTAAGTCCGCAGCAAATTAGTTTATTACTAAACCTGGCTGAGCTAAGCGTTAAATTATTGGAACGGGCTAAACCCTTCGATGAGGTAAAACACACTTGAACACTGACATATATCACATCACAAACGTGTAAAAGCAGTATTTTGGCTTCGTTCGTTCAGCCCGAAAACCGTATCTTAGAACAGTCGTATTGTCTAAAAAACTAAAAGCTCATGGATTAGTCCATAAAAGCAGAGATTCAGCCTCTCAGAAAGGCCGGAACGCTTATTCCAATGTTGGTATTTTAATCAAGCGCGACTGTTATAACGAAAAAATACAACCCGATTCTGAAAATAGATACATATGAAAAACATTGACCATTACATCGATCAACACAAAGATCGTTTTCTGCAAGAGCTATTTGGCTTGATCCGCATTCCCTCAATCAGCTCAGTTGCAGCCCACAAACCCGACATGTACCGGGCTGCCGAATATTGGAAAGAACTGTTGCTGAAAGCTGGGGCCGACCGGGCTGAAGTTTACGAAACTGCCGGAAACCCGGTCACTTATGGCGAAAAAATGATTGATCCCTCAAAACCAACTGTTTTGGTTTACGCCCACATGGACGTGATGCCGGTTGAACCGCTGGACTTGTGGAAAACACCCCCCTTTGAACCAGAAATCCGTGATGGGAAAATTTATGCACGCGGGGCCGACGACGACAAAGGGCAGTCGTTTATGCACGCCAAAGCTTTTGAATACATGGTGGCCAACCATTGCCTGCCCTGCAACGTAAAATTTATGATTGAGGGCGAAGAAGAAATTGGATCGCCCAACCTCGGGAAATGGTGCGAGGAACACAAGAAGATGCTGGCGGCTGACGTAATTTTGGTTTCGGATACCGGCATGATTGACCCGCAGACACCGTCAATTACAACCGGACTACGCGGCCTTGCTTACTGGCAGGTTGAAGTAACCGGCCCCAACCGCGACCTGCACTCGGGCCTTTTTGGCGGTGCAGTAGCCAACCCGATCAATATATTGGCCAAACTGATTGCCCAAATGACCGACGAAAAGGGGCACATCACCATCCTCGGATTTTACGACGATGTGGAGCTTGTTTCGGCGGAAGAACGGAAGCTGTTGGGCCGTGCACCCTTCGACCTTGACACGTATAAAAAAGCCCTCGACCTCCAGAATGTATTCGGAGAAGAAGGCTACACCACCACCGAACGCACCGGAATTCGTCCCACGTTTGATGTATGCGGCATTTGGGGCGGCTACACCGGCGAAGGCGCCAAAACGGTTATTCCATCAAAAGCCTATGCAAAAATTAGCTGCCGCTTGGTACCCAACCAGGATCACCACAAAATTGCCGACCTATTCAAGGCCCACTTCGAATCCATTGCTCCGGAAACTGTAAAAGTGGAAGTAAAATCGCTGCACGGCGGCCAAGGATATGTTTGCCCGATTGATGTGCCAGAATACCTGGCGGCCGAAAAAGCGTATCTGGATACTTACGGCAAACGCCCGGTTCCTGTCCGCAGCGGGGGTAGCATCCCCATTATTTCCACTTTCGAGCAAGTCCTGGGTATCAAGTCGGTGCTCATGGGCTTTGGGCTTGAGTCGGATGCCATTCATTCTCCCAACGAGAACTTCCCGTTGGAGCAGTTCTTCAATGGCATCCGCACTATTCCCGGGTTCTACAAGTATTTTGCTGAATTGAAAAAATAAACCAGTTCACAAATCCTGGCAGGTTTTCGAAACCTGTCAGGATGAAACGGAACATATCAATTTCATCTATCCGATATAGAAAAATTCACTTTGACTGGCTTTGGTTTGAAATGTATTTTTGTGTGGTAATTAAACGATAAATAAACATTTAAAACGTTATAACTATGTCACAAATTGGTAAACAAATCATCGATTTTAAAGTACAGGCTTTCGTAAACAACGGTTTTCAGGAAGTAAGTAAAGCAAGTGTATTGGGTAAATGGAGCATTTTCTTTTTCTACCCGGCCGACTTCACCTTTGTATGTCCGACCGAGCTGGAAGACCTGGCCGACAAATACGACGAGTTTAAGGCTGCTGGTTGCGAAGTCTATTCGGTTTCAACCGACACACACTTTGTACACAAAGCATGGCACGATGCTTCTTCAACCATCAAAAAAATTAAATACCCCATGTTAGCCGATCCAACAGGCGTGCTTTCGCGCGGTTTTGATGTAATGATTGAAGAAGTTGGCCTGGCCGAGCGCGGCACGTTCATTGTTAACCCTGCTGGCGAAATTGTAGCTTACGAAGTAGTTGCCGGTAACGTAGGCCGTAACGCAGAAGAACTGTTGCGCCGCCTGAAAGCACTTCAGTTTGTTGCCAGCCACGACGGCGAAGTTTGCCCTGCTAAATGGAAAGAAGGCGCCAAAACCCTGAAACCAAGCATTGATTTGGTTGGAAAGATCTAATTCGAACGATAAAAGAGAAAAGGACACAGGGAGAATTCAGAAATGGTTCTCCCTGTTTGTTTAAATTAAAAAAACCATGTTGGAACAAGCACTGAAAGACCAGGTAACAACAGTTTTTGCCGGTCTCCAAAACAATTACACCTTTCAGGTTGAAGCACCGGAAAATCATCCTGTACGCACCGAGCTGCTGGAACTGCTCGAAGATGTTGCGTCGTGCTCGGACAAAATAGCCGTGAGCCATGCCGGTGGTGAACAACTTCAGTTCATTCTTTTTAAGAATAGCGAGCCTACCTCTGTTAAATTTCGCGCTGTGCCGAACGGACACGAGTTTACCACCCTGTTGCTTTTGGTGCTGAACGCCGACGGAATTGGCAAAAATCTGCCGGACGAAAACCTGCGCACCCGGATAAAAGCACTGAAGAACCGGGTCAAATTAAAAAGCTATATTTCGCTTACCTGCACCAACTGCCCCGATGTGGTTCAGGCCCTCAACATCATGTCGCTCCTCAACCCAAAAATTGAGCACGAAATTATTGACGGCGGCATTAACAAGAACGAAGTCGAGGCACTGAACATACAAGCCGTGCCTTCGGTATATGCCAATGGCGAATTGCTGCATGTTGGCCGTTCGTCGCTGGGCGAGTTGCTGACAAAAATTGAAGCACTGAGCGGCTCCGACTTTAAAGCTTCAACCCAAGCTGCAAAAGAATACGACGTGATTATTGCAGGCGGCGGCCCTGCCGGTGTTTCAGCGGCTATTTACTCAGCTCGCAAGGGCTTTTCGGTTGCCTTGGTTGCCGAAAAAGTGGGTGGCCAGGTAACCGAAACCGTGGCTATCGAGAACATGATTTCGGTACCGCAAACAACCGGCGCCCAACTATCAGCCAACCTGAAACAACATTTGGGCGATTATGAAATTGACGTCCTCGAAAACCGTTTGGTGAAAAAAGCGGAACTCATCGACGGCTACAAGGTAGTTGAAACTTCGCTGGGCGAAAAACTGACTGCTCCGGCGCTGATTATTGCCACCGGCGCCAGCTGGCGTAAGTTGAATGTTCCGGGCGAGAGCCAATACATTGGTTCGGGTGTGGCCTTTTGTACCCACTGCGACGGCCCCTTCTACAAGGGGAAAAAAGTAGCGGTGATTGGCGGTGGCAATTCGGGCCTCGAAGCGGCCATCGACCTGTCGTCCATCGCCACACATGTCACGGTTTTCGAGTTTATGGACACGTTGAAAGGCGACCAGGTTCTGCAAAACAAGCGGGCGACCTTGACAAACGTGACTATCGTCACGTCGGTGGAAACCCGCGAAGTGATCGGCGACGGCGCCAAAGTAACCGGTCTGCGCTACCGCGACCGCAACAGTGGGCTCGAAGAAACGATTTTGGTGGATGGCGTATTTGTTCAGATTGGGTTGAGAGCCAACAGCGACGTGTTTGCCGGAATGCTGGAAACCAACCGCATGGGCGAAATTAAAATCGATGCGCACTGCCGCACCGGCGTGCCGGGCATTTACGCTGCGGGCGACGTTTCTGAAGTTCCCTACAAACAAATAGTCATTGCGATGGGCGAAGGCTCCAAAGCCGCCCTTTCTGCCTTCGACGATCAAATAAAAGGTTTGCAACTCGGCGTCGCTACCGAAGCTGAAGTTGCCGGCTAAGACAACAACAAACAGAACAATTTTAGAAAAGGGTGAGCAGCGTGGCTGTTTACCCTTTTTATTTCAAACTAAAAATGGCAGGCGGTTGAAGCAATCATCTGCGACTGTCTTCAACCGTCCGCGTTTATTTTAAACCAAACTAATCCTGTATTGGAATAAACTCAATAGACCAATTGGAATTGGCTAAACCCTTTCGGAGAACCGACAATTCAGTTCCTGAGCCATTCGCAAACAAATACCGGGCTTCAACCTCGTAAGCAGTAGTTTGTGTATCGGGCTGATACAAATTATCATACATGTAGGTTTTTACCAACGAATAATCGTTGTCTTCAAACTGGTAGATTGATGAAGAAATTGTTTGATAGTCTTTCCGTTTCAACCCAAAAATGGCGTGAATTGAACTGCAATAGTCAATCCCCTGAATACCGTAATAGTCGTCTTCCGGATACTGTAATTCTCCAATCGGTGAGATCCCACCGCTAGTATACCCATTTTGGGAGATAACATCAGAAACGCGATAAACAGCCCCGTTTAAACTAATAATATAATTTCCAGCAAACCAGAAATTCCGGAACGACTCAAAAATGTCGGCTTTTTCAGTTCTATTGTTTATATCGTAAACATAAACTCCGCTCGACACTTCTGTTTCGGAACCAATTAGATAATCCAGATTGGGTACTTTTTTAATCAGGCAGTCTTCATAAACATGACTCCCTTCGGTAAGGCTGCCATCTGAAAGATTCACCCAATAAATTGTGGTGTGCTGAATGTTGTAATTTCCGCCCTCAGTGTAGGCACACCAGTTATTTGCCGCAAACTCAACATCAGCAACAGTACCGATAATATCAATCGTTTTCGAAACAGAATGGTTGTTTAAATCAACCACACTAATCACGCCGCCATGCCCTGTCAGTGCTTTTGTAAAATCTTCGGAAATGGCCAAACATGTTGGTGCTTTGCTCAAAGCCACTTCGTGTAAAATACTTTTTGCTGCCACATCGTAAGCAATCAACTTATTGGGTTGGCTTGTTGCGTAATACAGTATATTTTTGTTTTTATCGAAACTGGCATCAACAATATTTCCTTCCAAAGCCCGGATGTTAGCATTGCTGCCCGGGGCTCGGGCTGTTACGGTTAGGGGATACGAAGGCGTTGACGAGTCATTCGATTTCAGATAAATGGTTGCCGAATTTAAGCCGGGCAAAGGCAATTTGCTGCGATCGCAGATAAGAGCAACAGTCTCCCAATTATAGCTGTATAAAGTTCCGTTTGATTTGGAAATAGTCAACCAAGCGGGTAGGCCATCGAAACCCCAAGCGAGAATTCCATTTCCATTATTACTAAAATCGAAGGTCTTACTGGTAGTTGAAGTTCCAAAATCGACTGGCGTATCGTACGAAGAAACGCTCAACTTTGGCGTACCCAAATTGGCAATGACATAAATCTGAACCTGCGGTTTTGACTTGTCGTTAGTCCGCAACACGATGGTTCCTGTCGAATCTGTATTTAACGCAGCTTCAACATTGAGTACAAATGGTACCGATGCCGTAGTGCCTTGCCCCAGCATAACCGATGTCGGATCGAACTGGCTGCTATTAACTGATAACCACTTTGGCATACTAACAATCTCCCAGAAAAGAATACCATCTCCTGTATTCGATATCTGTAACCACGGATTGTAATCGTTGTAATTTATTATGAATGAATTCTGAACCTGAACGGAAGGATTACCCTCGGTAATGTAATACACCGGGATAGCGTACTTTTTGCCACCTACCGATACAAGCATTTGCTCCAAATAAATACCGGTTTCTGAAAAATTGGCAACCGTATTGGCTTTGCAACGAATGGTTGCCGTATCGTTTTCAAAACTTCCCGAGTTGGTACTGAGAACCAGCCAATCGGGTTTACTGATAACGCTAAAGTCGGAAGTTCCGGCACCTTCAATTAAAAACGGATAATCATCGGCCTCCCAATCCGGAGAGATGGCAATCGACGATTCGGCAACGCCTGAAATACCAATCTGCTCATTTACAAAATCGTCGCTGCACGAAAAAAGTAAAAAGGCGGCTGCTGCCAATATGCTGTATGTAATAAATCGTTTCATACGATTAGTTTTAGTTGATTCAAGGTCGGTTAAAAATTATAGCGAATAGAAATACCATAGTCAATGCGCGACAAATCAATGCGGTCAGCGAGTTTCTGATCTTCCACTTCGTCGTACATGCTTTTAAATGAAGCCTTGCGAAGCTCGGCCCAGGTAAAATTACCCGCTAAACCTGCCGAAAAGCGAGGTGTGAAACAATACTCGACTGACAAGCTTGCCTTGCCACCGATAGTTTTACCGGTTAAAACTGAATTAGCATATTCGAAGTACTGCGGAGGTATGCCTTCGTAATAATCATTATTACCGTACCAATAAGTATACTGCTGACTCCTGCTTTCGTCGCGAAACAGCATCATACCAGGCGACAAAGTTTCCGAAATTTTTATTTTCCGTCCAGTCCCGATAAACTGTTGAAACAATATTGAAGGGCCAATAAACTGCATATACATTTTTTCTTCCAGGTGCTGATTAATGTAGCCGGGAATATTCATATTAAGATACCCACTCAACAAAAAGTCACCCTTCGCTTTCGACTGCGAGAACGCATAACTAACACCTAGCCCGATGCTGTTATTCAACAAATAATGAACCTCGGAGTCTGTCGGGCTTTGCAGAGGGCTGGAAAAATTAGTATTTTCAGGCATGAAGAAATTTATAGGAGCAGACCGTGAACAGCGGATGTTAATGCCATATGACCTGGGCGATTGGCTACCGGAAGATCACCTGGCGCGTTTTATCGTAGATATTGTTGACAAGCTGGATTTTAATCACATATACATAAAATACAAAGGGGTAGGTTCTGATGCATATGATCCCCGGATGCTACTGTCCTTACTATTTTATGGTTATTCTACCGGAGTTTTCAGTTCGAGGAAGATAGAATGTTCCACCTACGATTCCGTTGCCTTCCGTTTTATTGCAGGCAACCACCATCCCGATCACGATACGATCTCCGGTTTCCGTAAACGTTTTCTACCGGAGATAAAAATATGGTTCAAAGAAATCTTACTGATAGGCAAAGAGCTTGGGATAGTTAAACTTGGCAATATCTATATAGACGGTACCAAAGTACAGGCAAATGCATCGCGTCATAAGGCGATGAGCTATGAATACCTACAGAAATTGGAAAAGCAACTTGAAGAAGAGATCGAAAAACTTTTAAGCCTGGCCGTTGCCAAAGATGAAAGCGAAAAGGATTTGGACCTGGATATCCCCGATGAAATAAAACGGAGGCAAGACCGGCTAACCAAAATACAGGAAGCAAAAAAAATTGTGGAAAAAAGGGCAACGGAGCGTTACAAAAAAGAGAAGGAGGAGTATGATGCCAAAATTGCCCAACGCAAAGAGCAGGAAGAAAGGACAGGTAAAAAGCCAAGGGGCAAGAAACCAAAGGCTCCGACGGACCAGCCAAATGATAAAGACCAATATAATTTTACCGATCCCGAATCGAGGATCATGAAAACCTCAAAAGGTTTTGACCAGTGTTATAACGGGCAGGCAGCGGTAAATGATGACATGGTCATCGTTGGAGCCTACAGCAACCATCATGTTAATGATAAACAAGAATTTATCCCCGTCATTGAATCTGTACCCAAAGAATTATCATCAGAAATAACCAATGCCGTAGCAGATACAGGCTACTTTAGTGAAAAGAATATTACAGATTGCGAACAGAAGAACATAAACCCAATAATATCAACAGCACGAGAAAAACACAACAGTTATTTAACCAGCTATTTAAGCCAGGACACAGGCCTGTCGCCAATTACAACCCCGGTCGAAAAGATGTCCCGGACAATGAAAAGCACAGACTGTAAAGGGATATACAAAAAAAGAAAACAAACCGTTGAACCTGTTTTCGGGATAATAAAGGAAATACTGGGTTTCAGGCGGTTTTCATTGCGGGGCGAAGAAGAAACAGATGCCGAATGGTCATTGGTCTGTGCTGCTTATAACCTCAAACGGTTTTTCAAGATGCAAATGGCATGAAAAAGCCCCAAAGTGGTTTTACTTTAAAACTGAATTGGCAAAAATCAAATTAGGACAAGTATAAGGAGCCATAGTGTTGGATAATACTCGGGAAATAGAATTAGTGCCACAAAAATGGAGATAGCGAATTCTGATTACACTCCCAAAAGGTATGAAAAACTGATAATATTAAAAGCCCGACAGGCTCCTCGGCACCCAAATAATACGCGCTTTTCAGGTCGTCAAAATAATCATCGACTCCCGAAGTCGTGTTCATCGAATTTTTGAGATTAGCAAAATCGCTCGTTAACTGGGATAAACCTCCTTGTAACGAAATCAAGTAGCGGTGTTGGGGCTTTTGTCGTGCCGGGTCTCGATAAAACCCGTCCATGCCAGAAGCATGCTCTTTCCGAAAATACTGCAATACATCGGCAATGGCGATTGATTTTCCGGTGGTGTAATTTCCGTTTTCATTTTGCTCATAAGTTATCCGCTCAGCGCCGACGGATAATATCCGGCACTCGATTGTATCGTTTTGAATTGTAATGATTTTGTCTTGCGCCTCTGTTCCAGCCCATAATAGCAGGCACAATAAAATAAGCATAGTCTTTTTCATTGGGTATAGGTCGTTTAGTTTTTTTATCTATTCTGGGGTCTTTCAAAGCTAGAATATTATTTCCTAATGTTCAATATAAGTGAGGTATTTTACGTCTTTAATTGTCATTTTATGTTGACAGTATTGCACCATTATACCCAACCAGCACAGATCTACATATTTCAGAATATCAGATATTTTCATCCCATTATCGGTATGCAAAACTAGCTTCAAAACCTCGCCTATACTTTTTCAGTATGCAAAAAGGGCTGTCAACCTTTTCGGAAGACAGCCCTCAACTAAGTTTTAACGAACTATTCTTATTTCAGCGTTCCCTGCTCGGCTTGGTTAATCATGGCCTGGTTAGCTGTAATGTAAATCTCGACACGACGGTTTTGAGCGCGGCCTTCAGCCGTTTCGTTGCTGGCTACCGGTTCGGCATAAGCTTTACCTTCAGTTGCCAGACGCGTGGTGCCCACACCGTTTGAAGTAAGAAACTGAGCGACCGACTGGGCGCGTGCATTCGATACTTTTTCGTTCACTTCAAGTGAGCCGGTATTGTCGGTATGCCCGTAAATTTTCACATCGGTTTCGGGGTTTTCCTTCAATGATGCAGCAAACTGTGCCAAAGAATTTTTTGAGCTCGTGCTCAAATCGCTTTTACCGGTAGCAAACAAAATACCATTGGCAAAAGTTACCTTAATGGCTTGCAGATTGTTCGAGTCGGTTACTGTTTCAACCTGTGCACCTTCAATTTGTTCCAATTCGGCTTGTTGTTTGTCCATTTTTTTACCAATCAAAATACCGGCACCTGTACCAACAGCGCCACCAACAGCAGCACCAATTACTGCACCTTTGCCTTTACCGGCCAGGGCACCAATTCCGGCACCGATTAATGCACCACCGGTTCCGCCCAAAATACCACCTTTGGTTTGGTTACTTGTTGTTGACCACTTGCTGCTCGAACAGCCAGCAAGTAACATGGAAACGCACAACAAAATGGCAGTTAGTGAATTAAATCTTTTCATTGTCTTTCAAATTTTTCTGTTCTTAATTTGTTTTATTTTACTCTCGTTTTCATCAAAAGTACGTCCAAAAGTACAACTTGTTTCCAACTAATTTCTTTATTCTTTCTTTACATTTTCCAGTCGGTTTCTGATAGTGGACAACCTCCCAGTCAATAATTTATTGGATAAACAATCAAAATAAAAAAATCCCCCGCTGTTTGTTCAGCGGGGGATTTGGTATTATCCGTTTAATTATAGCGTTAAAGGTAGAGGAAACGTTTTATCTTCATGGTTGGCGTTTTTTCGAACGGGACCGGTTGCAGTACAACGTGCTGAATACGGGAAAACTTGCTTACTTCGTCGTTCACTTTCCGTTGAATTTCGACGAGAATTTCATCGACCTTATTGTTAAATTTAAGAACAGCTTCTTCTTTGGCTTGTTTAAAACGGGCTTCAATCTCTTCCATATTTAAATGAACCATTGCTACCAAACGTCCTTTTTGCTGAACAACTAGCGACTCCAGCACATATTCCATCCGGTTGATAACCGATTCAATTTCCTCCGGGTAAATATTTTCGCCACTGGCTCCAAGAATCATGTTTTTGATTCGGCCTTTAATAAATAGCGAACTTTTATCGAATTTTCCGAGGTCGCCGGTCCGGAACCATCCATCCTCGGTAAACACATCGGCCGTAAGTTCGGGTTCTTTATAATAGCCTTTCATCACATTCAGCCCACGGGCCTGTACTTCTCCCTCGCCCGTTAACGGGTCGGCATTGGCAACGCGCAGTTCTACACCTTTTAGCGCCACCCCGGTCGACAGGTAGCGAACGTTCTTACCTACAGCCCCGGCCAATAACGGAGAGGTTTCTGTCAACCCGTAACCAATAGCCAGCGGAAATTTGGCATCCATCAGGAAACGCTCTACTTCGTTGTCAAGTTTGGCACCACCAATGCCAAAAAAACGCAACTTCCCTCCAAAGGTCTGGTACAGTTTTTTACCAGCCAGACGGCTGAGTAAGATCCGGAAGGGACGAATTTTATAAAGTTCACGGGTAATGGCTTTGCTGTTGATTTGCTGCAAAATTCTGCCTTTGTAAACTTTCTCAATAATTAGTGGTACCACCAACATAATCGTCGGCTTCACATCCTGCAATGCGGGCATCAGTACGGCGGCTGTTGGCGCTTTCCGCAAATAGTGAATGGAACAGCCATTCATAATGGGGAAAACCAATCCCAAAGTGTTTTCGAAGGTGTGAGACAAGGGCAACACCGACAAAAAACGATCTGTTTGGTCTACAAACTGAAAAGTCAGGCTTTGCTGGGCTGTCCTCACAATGTTTTTGTGGCTCAACATGACCCCTTTCGATTTTCCGGTTGTTCCCGAAGTGTATATAATCGACAGAATATCATCCTCATCCACAGCAGCATATTCAAATTCACGGCCTCTCGTTTGCTGCAAATCAATCACCTGCCCATCTATAGTCATTTCCTTAAAATCTTCAATCCGAATGACCCGGATAGCAGGAACATCAGCCCGATCGATTTTTGGAACTAACGACTCGGACACAAACAGCAGCTCGGCCTCGGCGTGTAATAAGATGTTTTTGATTTCGTGGTTCGAGAAATCGGGTAAAATAGGAACAGCAACAGCACCAATGGACGCAATAGCAAAAAAGGAAACTGCCCAATTGGGCATGTTGGCGCTTAAAATAGCAACCTTGGCCCCGGAGCGGATCCCCATTGCACAAAGCTGGTTGCCCAGTTGTTCCGTTTGCTTCTGCACATCGGCATAAGTAAGCGGCTGCTCTCCGGCAAACATTAGCGCATTGTTCGAAGCAAAAGTTTTAAAACTAGCCTGAAGCATTTCAGGCATTGTCAGCGTTATCGTTCTACTCATAGTTTATTCCCCAACCTCCTCCGTAGGAGAGCACTTTAAAACAGTGTGCAAAAATAATTAATTCTTCATAGGCGCTAACCGTTTTCAGATGTTTTAACAACATAGCCTAAAACGGAGGCCGCTGAATCGGCACGAACGGCCTGATTGCAAAAACCTTACCAAAACTGTTCGTTACCTGCTCCCCAAACAGTTATCGAATGCCAAAACGATAACTGTTTCATCGCAGGTTTCTTTACAGGCCATACCCAATAAGCCATTCAGCAACCACACTTTTTCCTGGTTTCAAGATCAAATTGAAAATATGGGAGGAAAAAAAATCAGAAAACCTAGTTTTAAACAGTTTTGTGTAATTTAGGAGGGTTATGAACAACTCGGTTTTTATACACGAAACAGCACTGTATGTCAGGCTTCAGTTTGAACAAGAAGGGAGTGGGCACGACTGGTGGCATATTCAACGCGTATGGCAACTGGCCATAAAAATTGCCCATCACGAAAAAGCCGATCCATTTTTGGTTGAAATGGCGGCCCTGCTGCATGATTTGGACGACTGGAAACTGAACACCCCCGATACCGATGGCAAACGCAGCGAAAAATGGATGCAAAAACTGGGGGTACCTTCGGACCAAATTATTAAAATTGAACAAATTATTGCCGAAGTGTCCTTTAAAGGAGCTGGGGTTAACACCACGCCGTACACCACAGAAGCGCAAATTGTGCAGGATGCCGATCGGCTTGATGCGATGGGCGCTATTGGCATTGCCCGAACATTTGCTTATGGTGGCAACAAAAACCGCTTAATTTACGACCCCGAAATAAAACCGGAGATGCACCTCGATTTTGAATCATACAAAAAAACCAACGCACCAACAATAAATCATTTCTACGAAAAACTGCTCCTGCTAAAAGACCGGATGAACACCAACTACGGCAAACGCCTTGCGGTGAGACGGCACCGGTTTATGAAATTATACCTGGAACAATTTTTCAGGGAATGGAACCTGAACTGAGCAGACAAACTAAAAACAAACAACATGAAAATTGCACACATTGCTATTTGGACCAGCGACATTGAGGGTATGCGGAATTTTTACACCCACTATTTCGATGCCAGCTCGAAAGATGCCTACTACAATCATTCCAAGGACTTTAAATCGTATTTTTTAAGTTTCAACGGCGACTGTAAGCTGGAACTGATGCAGATGCCGGGAATACCGAAAAACAAAAACGACGTGCGCAAACAAGCCACCGGCCTCATTCATTTTGCCATCAGTTTAGGGTCGAAAATGAGGGTGGACGAGCTGACCGAAACCTTGCGCCGCGACGGATTCCGTGTCATTAGTGAACCCCGCACTACCGGCGACGGCTACTACGAATCGATTATTCTGGATCCGGAAGGGAACCGGGTGGAATTGATGGCTTAACACGATAAAAAGTACAACAAAACCCTGCGGATTTGGATTATTCTTTCGAATCCCAAGGGTGCTCATTCGCCGCATATTCCAACTGCTCGTACCAACTTGTTCCGTACTTTCGGATAAGCGGTTCTTTCAAAAACTGATATAGCGGTAGTTTCTGTCCACGTCCACACTGGCGGCCAGGTTTGCAAATGTCCAATTGCTGGTAGTTTACGGCATCAAAACGCTTGTATTCGGTAATACGAATGGGAAATAAATGGCAGGAAACCGGTTTGCGAAAGGTCACTTTCCCGTCCAGAAAAGCTTTTTCGATGGCGCATTTGGTAATGCCGTGTTCGTCGGTAAAAACAAAGGCACAAGCGCCGCCATTAATCAGGGGGGTAACCAAATCGCCGTCACTGTCAATCATCGAGGTACCTTGTAATTCAGCAACAGTGCGCCCTTCCTGTGTCATATACGGCTCAAACACCGGATAAATTTTCTCAATAATCAGGGCTTCTTCCTGGGTTAACGGGGCGCCCGAGTCGCCTTCGACGCAACAGGCACCTTTACATTTCATTAAATCACACAGGAAGTGTTCTTCCAATACATCAAAACTTACAATTGTTTTTTCTATTTCGAGCATAACTTTGTTTGCTTGGCATCAATTTTCAATCAAAGATGAAGGAATAATTAAAAATGAAAAAGCCCCTCCCCGGCAGGAAGAGGCTTTTACGATATTTGGTTCCGATTAACGTTCAATCAACACCTTCCCGGTCATTTCTGCCGGAATTTTCAATCCCATTTCCGACAACAGGGTCGGGGCAACGTCGGCCAAAATCCCGTTGTGTATTTTCAGGTTTTTGTTGTCGCTGATGTAAATGCAGGGAACCGGGTTTAACGAGTGCGCCGTGTTGGGCGAACCGTCGGGGTTTACCGCATTGTCTGCATTTCCGTGGTCGGCAATAATCAGCACATTGTACTGGTTGGCCCGGGCCGCCTCAACCACTTCTTTTACGCAAGCATCAACTGCTTCAACCGCTTTGTAAATGGCTTTGTAGTCGCCGGTGTGGCCTACCATATCGCCGTTGGCAAAGTTGAGGCAAACAAAGTCCACCTCGCCTTTTTTCAACTCGGCAACAATTGCATCTTTCACCTTTGGCGCCGACATTTCGGGCTGCAAATCGTAAGTAGCCACTTTGGGCGATTGAATGAGGATGCGTTTTTCGCCCGGGAACTCTTCTTCGCGGCCACCGCTAAAAAAGAAGGTTACGTGTGCATACTTTTCGGTTTCTGCAATTCGGATTTGTTTCAACCCGGCATTCGAAACCACCTCGCCCATGGTATTAGTGGGGTTTTCTTTGTCGAAGATGACATGCACGTTTTTGAAGTCCGATTTGTAGTTGGTCATCGTGTACCACTGCAAATTCATGGTCTTCATGCCAAAATCGGGCAAGTCTTGTTGCGTAAAGGCAATGGTTGTTTGGCGTAAGCGGTCGGTGCGGAAGTTGAAACAGATCACCACGTCGCCTTCTTCGACGAGCGCAACCGGGCTGCCATCGGCATTCACCATGCAAATTGGCTTGATAAACTCGTCGGTAACGCCAGCTTCGTATGATGCTTTAACCGAAGCCAACAAGTCGGTCGATTTTTCGCCCTCACCTTTGGTGTACAGGTCGTAAGCCAGTTTCATCCGGTTCCAGTTTTTATCGCGGTCCATGCCGTAGTAGCGCCCGATAAGCGAAGCAAACTTGCCAACTGTTCCTTTCAATCCATCCAAGTCCGATTCCAGAAAACCGTAGCCCGAGCGTGGGTCGGTATCTCGTCCGTCCGTCAGCCCGTGAATAAACACGTTACTCAAGCCCATATCGGTTCCCATTTGGCACAAAGCAACCATGTGGCTGCTCAGTGCATGAACACCGCCTGGGCCAATTAAACCAATCAGGTGTACTTTTTTATTGTTGTCTTTCGCGTAATGATATGCTTTAAGCAATTGTGGGTTTTGCCACAAAGTTTTTTCGCGGACTGCCTTGGTAATTTTCACCATGTCCTGGTAAAGCACACGTCCTGCTCCAATGTTGAGGTGGCCAACTTCCGAGTTCCCCATTTGTCCGTCAGGCAAACCAACATTTTCACCCGATGTCAGCAACTGTGAATGCGGATACGCCTTCAACAACGAATCCATAAAAGGAGTTGGAGCTGTTGCAATCACATCACGTTCGGTGCCATCGCCAATACCCCATCCGTCGAGAATCATCAAGAGGGTTTTTTGTGCCATAATTATTTATAATGAATTTAAATTATTATTCTTTTCGGGGGTCAAAATTATGCTTTTTTCAGCAGTTATGAAAGCACCTTAAGCCATGCTGCCCCAAATTAACAATTAAATAATTGCCTCTGAATTTCAAGCTTTTCGGAAAGGGGTTATTCCGGTGTTAGATTTGGTACAACCAACAACGGTCATCGAAAAATCCCCACTTCTTGGGATTGATGCCGCTCCTCAGTAAAAATACCTTTATATCAAAAAAAAACCAAAACTTTCAATCTGCATGAAAAACGTTTTAGCTGCGGCCATTCTGGTGTTGGCGTTGTTGGCCCCAGGGAGGACTAAGGCCGAACCGGAAGATAAGGAGAAACTTCCGGCACTTATTTTTTATGCCTCGTACAAAGGCGATGTTGTATCTAATTTCAACGGTGGTATAAAGACAGGATCGACCTACCTAGGGCTGGCCGATTTATTTCTCGAATTTGACACCGAACGCGCAAAACTCTGGAAAGGAGGCAGTTTTATGCTTCACGCATCAAACACGCATGGTGGTGAACCATCGGCTGAGCTAATTGGCGATTTCCAGGTGGTATCGAATATCGAGGCAGGGAACCACACGTTTTTATACGAGCTTTGGTATAGTCACCGATTTGGAAAAATTCATGGGACATTTGGTTTGCAGGACTTAAATGCTGAATTTGCTGCCTCCGATTTTGGAGGCCTTTTTCTGAACAGTTCTTTCGGTATCCACTCGGTAATTGCCGACAATGTAGCGGCACCAATCTTCCCGCTTACCTCACCCGGTATCACTATTTGTTGGGATGCAACCGACCGTTTCAACCTGAAAACTGCACTTTACAAAGGTTCGCCGGTTGACTTTGACCGCAACCCTTACAATGTAGAATGGGATTTGAACCACCTCCACGGTCTGCTTTGGGTAACCGAGGCCAACTTTCATTGCAGCGATAATCACGATTGTGCTGAAATTCTGAAGTTCGGGTTCTTTTACCATGAGCATTCCAGCGAAGTAGAAACGGAAGACGATGACCTGGAATATGATTATGGCTTTTATGCTGTTGGTGACCACCGCATTAGCCCTAGCCGCGAAGATGGCAAAGGGCTGAGTATTTTTTACCAACTTGGGTTCAGCCCCCGGAATGACAATATTGCCTACTTCGGAACCGGCATTCATTATTCCGGTTTGTTTTCGAAAAAGGTTTCGGATACGTTCGGATTGGCCATGGCCCGCGGTATTATGACCGAAGAGGCAGCAAAAGATGAAACAACAATTGAACTCACATATAAATATCAACTAAACAAACTTTTATATATTCAACCCGATTTGCAATATGTTATTAATCCGGGAGGTACCGGCCAGAACTTAGACAATGCATTTGTGGGAATCGTTCGGTTTGGTTTAGAATTTTAATAAAGAACTTATGTCTTTAAAACACAAGGATACAGTGACAACAAACAGACGGCTTTCTGACTTAAAAACCGGCGACGAAGGCATAATTAGCCATGTTCATGGGCAGGGGGCTTTTCGTAAACGCATCTCCGAAATGGGATTCGTTAAAGGGCAAAAAGTAAGCGTCATTAAAAATGCGCCGATGAAAGACCCTGTGGAATACGAAATTATGGGCTACAAGGTCTCGTTGCGCCGCAGCGAGGCCGAAATGATTGAAGTAGTTGCCGAAGGGCTGGCGCCTGAAATATTGAATGGTAAGTTTGAAGGAACTATTGACAGCCACACGCTAAAAGTTTCGGGAAACGAAAAGGGAAAAAGCATTTCGGTAGCCTTAGTCGGAAACCCGAACTGTGGAAAAACCACGCTGTTTAATTACGCATCCGGCTCAAAGGAGCGTGTCGGCAACTACGCCGGTGTAACCATTGATGCCAAGGAAGCGCGCTTTCGGCAAAACAATTTCAACTTCCGGATTTCCGATTTACCCGGAACTTATTCCATTACCGAGTATTCGCCCGAAGAACTTTTCGTACGCAACCACATTAGCGAACGCAAACCCGATGTGGTGGTGAATGTGATTGATGCATCGAACCTGGAACGGAACCTCTACCTCACCACCCAACTTATCGACATGAATATTAAAGTGGTGATTGCACTGAACATGTACGACGAGTTACAGCAAAAAGATGTAAAGTTCAACTACAAACGATTGGGCGAAATGATGGGTATTCCCATTGTTCCCACGGTGGCTTCGAAAGGGAAAGGGTTGAAAGAACTCTTCGATAAAATTATTGAAGTGTACGAGGAACGCGACCCTATTGTGCGGCACATTCACATTAATTACGGTGCCGATATTGAGGATGCAATCCACGCCATTCAAACCGAAATAAAGAAAGACCGGAACCGCGATCCACGCTACTCTACCCGCTACCTGTCCATTAAACTGCTCGAAGACGATGCCAGCACCCGCGAACTAGTCCGCAGCAATGCCAATGCTGAAGCGATACTGAAGGTAACGGATACCGAGATTGCCCGCTTAGAAAACCGTTTGGGCGACAAGTCGGAAACGTTGATTGCCGATGCGAAATATGGCTTTATTGCCGGCGCACTAAAAGAAACTTACAAGACAGGCTCGCAAACCCGGCGCGAAACCAGCAGGGAGATAGATCGCATACTTACCCACAAAATATGGGGTTTTCCTATTTTTATTTTCTTTATTTGGGCCACTTTCCAGCTAACCTTTACCCTGGGTAGTTACCCCATGGATTGGATGGATGCCGGCATTGGTTGGTTGGGCGAGATCATTGGCACGCAAATGCCTGAGGGTGCCCTCAAAGACCTGCTGGTTGACGGGATTATCGGCGGGGTTGGCGGGGTAATCATTTTTCTGCCCAACATTCTCATCCTGTTTTTCTGTATCTCGCTTATGGAAGACTCGGGCTACATGGCCCGCGCAGCATTTATCATGGATAAGCTGATGCACAAAATGGGCTTGCACGGCAAATCGTTCATCCCCCTGATTATGGGGTTTGGTTGCAATGTGCCGGCTGTTATGGCTACCCGCACACTCGACAATAAAAACGACCGTTTGCTCACCATGCTCATCATTCCCTTTATGTCCTGTTCGGCTCGTTTGCCGGTTTACGTGTTGCTTATTTCCGCCTTCTTTACAGTCAACCAGGGGGCTATTTTGTTTCTCATTTACTTTATTGGGATTGCTACGGCCGTGCTTGTCGGTCTGCTTTTTAAAAAGACCCTGTTTGCCAAAAAAGAGGTTCCCTTTGTGATGGAATTGCCGCCATACCGGATGCCGACGCTTAAAAACACCACCATTCACATGTGGCACAAAGGTGAACAGTATCTGCGAAAAATGGGAACAGTTATTCTATTTGCCTCTATCATTATCTGGGCAATGGGCTACTACCCGCGCCAGGTTGAATTCAGCAAAGATTACGATGCGCTGTCTCTACAGCTTGAAACAAACACCGAACTGGGTGAAGACGTAAAAGCCGAACAAATTGCCCAGCTCGAACTGTCGAAAGAAGAGGAACGCTTGGAGAAATCGTATATCGGCATCATGGGGCACGCCATTGAACCGGTAATTCGGCCACTGGGTTTTGACTGGAAAGTGGGAATGAGCATTATTACCGGTATGGCTGCTAAAGAAATTGTGGTCAGCTCGATGGGAGTACTTTACCATGCCGACATGGAAGCCGACGAAACCTCGCAGTCGCTCATGGACAAGCTGCAAAGCCAAACTTATACTTCGGGGCCTCGGATTGGGCAAAAAGTTTTTTCGCCACTGGTGGCCTTCGGACTAATGATTTTTGTACTTATTTACTTCCCCTGTGTGGCCGTAGTTGCCGCTATTAAAAAAGAAGCAAACTGGAAATGGGCGATTTTTACTACTGTTTATACAACGGCCATTGCCTGGATTGCCGCTTTTGCAATTTATCAGATCGGAAGTTTGTTTATGTAGACCTGAGCACTGAGTCGTGAGTTATGAGTTGACCATTCGTTAATCGGCAATCGCTAATTTCTTTTTCAATTAAAATTGAAGTCATTATGGTCCAAAATATCATCGTTCTGATTATCGTTACCGCCGTTGTAGCCAAACTCGGGTACAATCTTTACAAAGCCCTTACTACAAAAGAAAAGGGGCTTTGCGGGGGTTGTGCCAGTTGCGACTTAAAACGCGAGTTGAAAAAGAAGGGCAAACTGCATCCGGTTAATCCCGACAAGTATTTTAAAGTGAATAAAGATGAAATCCGTTTGGCACCAAAATAAATAACAAAAACGGATACCCGGGTCACAAGCCAACCCGAGGTTAGTCCCAACTAAACGCTACATGGTGTTTAACATTAACCGGCTTGTTTTTAACAATAACCCCGGTATTCTAATATCTTTTAACATTCGTTGACCCGCGTTAACGCAATGGCGCCCTATCTTTGACTCAGACAATAAAGAGATAGTTAGTAGTTTTTTTTCATAGAGATAGGTTTGGTTAAGTGAGAAAAGGATGGCTTCCACCATCCTTTTTTTTGTCTGTTTAATTGCGGTTTGCAGTCCGGCATTCTCATATTCTTTAACCTACATTAACCTGCTTTAACGCAAATCCGTCGTAACTTTGTATCAGACAATAAGACATAGAATAAGCAGTTTTTTTCATAGAAATAGTTTTGGTTAAGTGAGAAAAGGATGGCAGTGCCCATCCTTTCTTTTTTTAGCCAAAACCGGGCCCTGCCACCACCATAAATAATCCCGGATGCTCGTCAAATGCCGATTAATCACCATCAGAAATAATAGAAACTAAACCAATTTAGCCTGCTATTGTTAATTTTGAAGCCTTTTATAAATAAACCACTCCCCTATGGACTACAGCCAGTTTTCGCTCTATAAACCCCGGATGGAATACCGCCGTTTTGGGAAAACTAATCAACACATCAGTGTAATTACCCTTGGAGGGATGCGCTATGCACATGGTTGGGAAAATCCACGGCACGAGGTTCCGCAGGCAACCCTCGACCAGTGCTGCGACACAGTTGAAAAAGCCCTAAAACAAGGGATTAACCTCATTGAAACAGCTCATGGTTATGGCAAAAGCGAAACGGTTTACGGCATAGTGCTGAATGATGTGCTGAAACTGAAACGCGATTCTTATTTTCTGATGACCAAAGGCAGCGCACGCACTGCTGCCGAAATGCGCACCTTGGTACTGGAACAACTACAGACACTGAAAACACCTTACTTCGATTTTTATGCCTGGCACGGTATTAATACAATGGAATTGTTTGAAATGGCCTGTGCCCCCGGTGGTGCTGTAGAAGAATTATTGAAGATGAAAGAAGAGGGACTGATTCATCACGTGGGTTTTAGTACGCACGCCCCGCTCGAAGTTATTATCCGGGCCATTGAAACCAATCTGTTCGACTTTGTGAACCTGCACTTTTACTATTTCTTTCAGCGAAACAAAGCAGCTATTGATTTGGCACAGACCAAAGATATGGGGGTGTTTATTATTTCGCCAAACGACAAAGGTGGCCGGTTAAATTCTCCGTCCAAAAAGTTGAAAGAACTAACAGCACCGCTTCACCCGGTTCAGTTTAATGCGCGTTTTTGTTTAGGGCATACCGGTGTACACACTCTTAGCTTTGGCTTGCCGGTTACCTCGGGTTTCGAAACTATCGACGGTATTTTTCCGGCCCCGGCCCCCTTAAGCCATGCCGACAGCCGCATTAAACAACGCCTGGACGAACAACGCTTTACCGACCCTTATGGTTTTTACGAAGGCTACGAGATGAGTGGCGACCCCTCTGGCCTGAATATACCCGAAATCCTCCGTTTCCGGATGATGTTAACCTGTTACGACATGCGCGAGTTTGGACTTTATCGCTACAATATGTTTCAGGAAAAAGATCATTGGTTTCCCGGACAATTTCCAACCAACGAAAACCTCGGCCGGATCGATTACTCGCGTTGCCCGCCACAAATACCGCTCCGCAAACTAATTGAAGAAACTCACCGCGAGCTGTTTCGCGAAAAAAAATAGCCCGAAGAAAACAATTCTGTCAAAGCTGTGGTTTCCTTTTACGAATAAAGGGAACAAAGTAACCTGTTGTAAGCCCAAAGCAAAACGGTTAATTTTTAATTCAATAAACGATACCGTATATTTAGGCACAATACTTGTTTATCGTCATTCAACAAATAATTTATAAAACTAAAATCAAAATCGATGAAAACAATGGCCCGTTTTTTAATGCTGCTAACCATTGTCCTGTTTACTTCGTGTACCGAAGAGGGCGATGTTTACAATCCCGAATTGTTGGGAACTGTTTTTGAAACCAGTGGCTCCTTTACCGAAGCCAACAAATACAGCCTTTACTACGAATTCCCGTCAAACTTTGTCATTTACGATACCGATGTGGTAATGGTGTATATCCTTTGGGATCAAATTGATAAGGTCGATATTTGGCGCCCACTGCCCCAAAGTGTTTTTCTAACCGATGGTTCCTTCCAGTATAACTTCGATTATACTTCGAATGATGTGACCATTTATGTAGAGGCCAACTTCGATCAGTCTGAATTAACATCGGCCGATTTAGCCGAACAAACCTTCCGCATTGCCGTTATGCCCGCTGATTGGTATAAAACAAAATCGGCTGATATTAACGATTTTGACGCGGTAATGAAAGCCTCTAAGCTTTCCGGAACTCCGTTACTGGTAAAAGCGGTGAATTAACTTCCCACGAAAAACCGGAACTTCCTAAACTTTCGGCAACATATTTAGGCCGGTGTTACCGGCAACAAAAGCAAGCACAATCCAGGCATTAGGCTTGCTTTTGTTTTTATCGTATCTGGGTGTTTTTAAATTGATGTTGGATTATT
>JBKEAN010000245.1:0-5101 GCA_047972415.1 Mangrovibacterium sp. | reverse complement strand
GCTATCCTTATCCGGGTGGTCAACCCGGCATACCCGGAAGGAATGATGTTGGCCATTTTACTGATGAACACCTTTGCCCCGCTAATTGATTACTACGTGGTTGAAGGCAACATCAGCCGCCGTTTGAAACGCGCCAAAGCAACTGTTTAACCTTCAAACACTAAAAAAATGGACAGAAACAGTAATGTTTATACATTCATATACGCCTCGGTAATGGTTATCCTGGTTGCAGCCATTCTTTCGTTTGCAGCCATCAACCTAAAACCGGCGCAGGACAATAACATCAAGATCGAGAAAATGCAGAATATTTTAGCTTCGGTAAATATTGAAGCGTCTGCTGCCGATGCAGCAAAAATTTATTCTGAAAAAATCGTGAACTCATACATCGTGAACTCTACAGGCGAAAAAGTTGACGGTGATGCCTTTTCTGTTGATATGAAGAAACAATACGCTCAAAAAGACATCAGCAAACGTCTGCTGCCGGTTTTTGAATGTAACATCGACGGAAATACGAAATACATCCTGCCAATGTACGGTGCTGGTTTGTGGGGCCCTATCTGGGGGTATATTTCGGTTGACAGCGACATGAACACCGTTTACGGGGCAACCTTCGACCACCAGGGAGAAACTCCGGGATTGGGTGCCGAAATCTCAACCGAACCCTTCGAAAGCCAGTTCAAAGGCAAAACCATTTTCGACACTAATGGGAAGCTGTACTCCATCATCGTTGCCAAATCCAACGAAATGGCTCCGTCCGAACATAAAGTTGACGCCATTTCGGGCGGTACCATTACTTCGAAAGGACTGGAAAACATGATTAAATCAGACCTGGAAGCCTATCAGGCATTTTTCAACCAGAAAAAATAGAAAGCCATGAGCGATAAAGAATCATTATTTTCAAAGAAAAACCTGGGTCTGCTCACTAGCCCGTTGAATAGCAATAACCCGATTACCGTTCAGGTTTTGGGTATTTGTTCGGCACTGGCAGTAACAGCCCAGCTAAAACCGGCTATTGTTATGGCCATTGCCGTAACAGCCGTTCTTGCTTTTGCCAACGTCATTATTTCGTTGCTGCGCAATACAATCCCAAACCGTATCCGCATCATTGTTCAGCTGGTGGTTTGTGCTGCTCTGGTAATCTTGGTTGACCAGGTTTTGAAAGCCTATGTTTACGATGTGAGCAAGCAGTTGTCGGTTTTTGTTGGTTTGATTATTACGAACTGTATCCTGATGGGACGTTTGGAAGCTTTTGCCTTAGGTAACAAGCCTTGGGCTTCATTCCTCGACGGTATTGGCAACGGTGCTGGTTACGGTGCAATTCTTGTTATCGTAGCCACAGCCCGCGAAGTTTTAGGTTCGGGTAGTATTTTGGGTTACAAACTAATCCCCGATAGCTGGTACATCGCCAACGGTGGGTTTTACTCCAACAACGGTATGATGATTTTGCCGCCAATGGCTTTGATTACCGTTGGGGTTATTATCTGGGTTCAGCGTTTGAAAAACAAGAACTTAATCGAACACTAATTTTTTAGGAAATAATCAATCACTACGATATGGAAAATTTAATTAACATATTCGTCAAATCGATTTTTATCGAAAACATGGTGTTCGCATACTTTCTTGGTATGTGCTCCTACCTTGCCGTTTCGAAATCGGTTAAGACCGCTACCGGTTTAGGGATCGCCGTCATTTTTGTACTGGCAATTACACTTCCGGTAAACTATTTGCTGGAAACCAAATTGCTGAAAGAGGGTGCACTGGATTGGCTAAGCCCTGACTTTGCCGACGTTGACCTGAGCTTCTTGTCGTTCATCATGTTCATTGCCGTTATTGCAGCTATGGTACAGTTGGTGGAAATGATTGTGGAGAAGTTTACCCCGGTACTTTACAACCAGCTGGGTATCTTCCTGCCCCTTATCGCTGTTAACTGTGCGATTTTGGGTGGTTCACTGTTTATGCAGCAAAAAGCCTTTGCCAACATTGGCGAAGCCACCGTGTATGGTTTTGGTTCCGGCATCGGCTGGTTTTTAGCCATCATCGGTATTGCTGCTATCCGCGAAAAAATTAAATACTCACACATTCCTGCCCCGCTCCGTGGCCTTGGTATCACCTTCATCGTGACCGGCTTAATGGGCTTGGCCTTCATGGGATTCATGGGTATTAAACTTTAACCGACTTAAAATTTCAGACAATGATATTTTTAGCATCACAAACAACGGTGGTTCTTGCCAGCGTGATCATCTTCCTGCTGATCATCATCTTTTTGGTTGGAATCTTGTTGTACGTCAAAAAGAAATTGACCCCTGAAGGCAAGGTCAAAATCAGCATCAACGACGGTTACATGGATATAGAAACCGAACCGGGAAGCACCCTGCTCTCGACCCTGAGTAATAACAAGGTCATTCTGCCATCAGCTTGCGGCGGCGGTGGTACCTGCGGTATGTGCCGGTGCCAGGTTGAAGAAGGCGGCGGTTCTATCCTTCCTACCGAAACGGGTTTCTTTACCCGCAAGGAACAAGCCGACCACTGGCGGCTTGGTTGCCAGGTAAAAGTGAAGGAAGATATGAAAGTACACATCCACCAGGAAGTGCTGGGCGTGAAAAAATGGGAATGCGAAGTGGTGTCGAACCGCAACGTGGCTACCTATATTAAAGAGTTCGTGGTGAAACTGCCCGAGGGCGAAACCCTGGACTTCAAATCGGGTGGTTATATCCAGATCGACGTACCTAAAATTGATGTCAATTTCAAAGATATGGACATCGACGAAGCGTTCCGTCCGGAATGGGAGCAATTTAAAATGTTCGACCTGAAGATGAAAAACCCGGAACCAACCTTCCGCGCTTACTCCATGGCCAACCACCCGGCCGAAGGAAACATCATCATGCTAAACATCCGTATTGCAACGCCTCCGTTCGACCGCGTAAACGGCGGCTTCACAAAAGTGAACCCGGGTGTTTGTTCGTCGTTCATCTTCTCGCGCAAACCGGGCGACAAAGTCACCATTTCGGGTCCGTTTGGCGAGTTCTTCCTGAAAAATAACGACAGCGAAATGATGTTTATCGGTGGTGGAGCCGGTATGGCTCCCATGCGTTCGCACCTGTTCCATCTATTTCATACGCTGAAAGAAACTAAAAAGAATGTGACCTTCTGGTATGGTGCCCGTTCGTGGAAAGAAGTGTTCTACTATGACCAATTCATGGCCATCGAGAAAAACTTCCCGAACTTCAAGTTCCACCTGGCCCTTGACCGGCCAGACCCGGAAGCCGACAAACTGGATATTCAGTACAAAACAGGTTTCGTTCACAATGTGATTTACGATAATTACCTGCGTCAGCACGAAGAACCGGAAGAAATCGACTACTACATGTGCGGCCCACCAATGATGAATGCTGCCGTACAAAAAATGTTGTACGATTTGGGCGTTCCCAACGAAAACGTTCTGTTCGACGACTTCGGAAGCTAATCCCGCAAAAAACGGATATTCACAAAGAGCTGTTCCTCCAGGGGCAGCTCTTTTTTGTTGAACGTTCTTCTATTTTTCTTTTTTATCAGGAGTACCCACCCTAGCCCTCTCTAAGGTTGAAATAGAGGAACGTTCTTCCGGATTAGTGTAAACCCAGAGCCCTGAGGCTGGTCTGGAGTTGTTTCGATAGCGGTGCCCTTGTTTAGCACACCAACTGCTAAACTTTAGCAAGCCCTGTGCTAAGCCTTAGCATTCGGCCTGCTAAACGTTAGCATACAACTTGCTAAGCCTTAGCAGCCCGCCTGCTCTTATAAGGACAAGAAACAGAACCCCCGCTGCCGCGCGATTGTATCGCGTGGGCTTTGCTGCATAAACGAAATCGAACCAAGCAATGGTCGTCATCCTACCAGCCTTTGGTCGTCACCCTACCAAGCGTTGGAATTCAGTCGCCCCTTGCAATGGTATTTAGACTACCCTTATAATGGACGACGGTTGTGCATGTCATATATCCCGAAAGCAGGCTCATTGTCGTTACAAACGACCCGCCTGCCCCTCGTTTGAGCGCTAGCGGAGACGAGGGGTCGGTGAGTGGCATGAGGGATTACAAATCCAATACGAAATAGGTCAGGATTGCAAATCCTGACCAGCCTCAGTGTTCCAGCTTTTGACATATACCGAGGAGTACGGGAGCCCGGTATGCATTTTTGCACAGAGATGATAATATGGCCCAAATCCCGACCGGTAGCAATGCGTTTATACATTGCCAACGGCAGGAGAAATGGGCCTTACCAACTGACAAAACGGCCAGCCCCAAACAAATTCAGCAGTCAGGCTGTTTTAGTTCGAAACCACAATTGAAACACCACATGCAACTTTATTTATTGAAACCCGATTTCAACGACTTCAATCTGAAACCACAGGAGCGCCTTTACTTTTGCCCGGGCTGTGCCGTTGTGCAAGGAATGCTCGGTTATTACCCGCAACTACGCGATAAGCTGGAAGTAATTGAGCTTGATTTTCAGCGCCCTCGCCCGGTGCTGGTTGAACTTCTGGGTGAAGAAAACCAAAGCTGCCCCGTTTTGATAACCGACCAGGCTGCTCCCGGTTTTGATGCTGTACAAGCTGCAAACGGCAACTGGTTTATTAATAAGCCAGAAGCCATTTTGAAATACCTCGCCATGCAGTTTAAGGTTGGTTTTCCGCATCCTTAAAGGCAGAGCCACTTGTTTACTTCAAGGTAAAAACGCTACGTTTAGATTTATTAAGAGATTACAAATCTGCTATTTAAATCATTTTCATTAGTTTTGTCCCAATTGTGGATGCTATGTTAAGAGGGACACTATTTTTTGGATTTCTGCTTTTGGTGCTGCTTTGCCTGCTTATACTTCCCCCGTTTGTACGAAACCAGGGTGAGCAAGTAAATGCAGCCACCCATGCTGATAGTTTGCTTTTCCGGTACTCGGCTCTGAATATTTCGGAAAAACTGCCGTTCGATGTGTATCGCAACGCGTTGGAAGGGATGAAGAAATTTCATTTCAGTAATGAAACCATACTCACCATTATCGATTACAGCCGCCCCTCAACCGAAAAGCGCTTCTTTGTTATCGACTTAATACAAAACAAGTTACTATTTGAAAG
>JBKEAN010000244.1:0-21981 GCA_047972415.1 Mangrovibacterium sp. | reverse complement strand
GATAAACAAAGTGCATATGTAAACACGACGTAAAAACAAAGGTGATGAGCAAAAGCAAAAAGAAAAAACCTAAAGCTTGTGGCAGCAAACAGGAAGAAGCCGCGCGCTTTAACACCTTTTACAAAAACCTGAAAGAGCTGCTCGACTGCTGGAACTGTGGCCATGTGTTACAACTGATGGACAAACATGAACGCCAAGCCTTTTACGCCCAACGGATACAGCCCGTGCAAGTATTGCTGGAGCCACACACGATACTAACCAAAGACGAAGTGGGCGATATAGCCAACCTGTTGTATGAACAGTTTAACGAACCCAAACTATACCTCGAAGACCTGGACAAACACTTCAGCCTGAAACAATATCTGGGTGGCCTAATGGAAATACAATACCTAACCGGCATTGCCGAAAACGGCACATTTAAGCAAAGCAGCGCTATGGCCGAACAACTAAAGCGCACCCACAATATAAAAACACTGTCCGAGTCGGCCGAAAAAGTACTCCAGGTCACCATCATGGTCGTCGAGTCGTTCATCAGCAACCTCATGCGCAAAATCGTCTTCATCACTATCCGAGTCAACAGCCCGGCGACTGCCAAAAACGGGCGGCTGGGATTAACCCTTGTCGTGAAGGCAAAGGAAGTACCTGTTGTTCAATTTAAAATTGAAGGGCACTCGCGCCCGGGCTTCCGCCTGGCTTGCTCGGGCTACGACAGAGGCTCCGAATGGCGCTCGGTAAACCGGGCCCTGTTCGACAATGTTCCGTATACCGACAACCTGGAACTGCCGGTGTACATCCAGAGCCACGTTCTGCAACGCATGGCCGAACGGCTCGACCTGGTTAAACAACGCCACTACCACCTGCTACTAAGCCTGGCGTTAAGGAAGCCCAACGTGATACGCTACCGGCACCACTACCTCATCCAGTTCGACATTTGGTTTGTAAAGGCAGGCTACCTGGTAGCCGAGCTTATAAACGATATGCTCCTGATTAAAACCTTCCTCTTCCTTACCGCCGAGGGTACCCCCGAAGGCGAAAAGCTGCGAAAACTGAGCGGCCTGTCCAAAGTTGATATGCAGTATTGGAACATCGACCGCCTAAGCACCTTTCTGGGCTCCGACCTGAGCGAAAACCCCACCCTGAAACAGCTGTTCACCGATGCCGGTTGCGGCAGCCTGTTCAACATCGATCTGAACTACGAACTACAAGGCCACAACCAACTACACCTGGCCGAACAACTAATCCGCTACATGAAGCAAGAGGACGACAACAACGACCTGCCCCCGCTACAGCACTAATACCCAGCCAAACCCCTGTCCTAACCGCCCGCCAACAACAAACAACTGCTTGCCCGGCGCCAACTAAAAATCTTAACTGTATTTGTACAACGGCAAACAAACGGCAAACAATTGTTACAAATTAGCGTTTCTTTGTCACGCAATTCGTTCAAGGTAAGGCATGGAAAACGCAAACAACAAATCATTCAAATTACGTTTCATTTAAACCAAAAAATTATGAAGAAACAGTTGCTCACGATTGCCTTGATGCTGATGGCCGGTTTTAGTTTTGCCCAAAGCCCTATTGCCAAGGGGCAAACCCAATTGAACTTCGGGACCGGCTTTTCGAGCTACGGCCTGCCGCTGTACATTGGTATGGACTATGGCGTACACCCCGACATTACCATTGGGGGCGAGCTCTCGTTCGAGTCGTTCAACAAATGGGGCTACCACCACAACGTCATCGGTATTTCGGGTAACGGGAACTACCACTTCAACACCGTGCTAAACATCCCGTCGAACTGGGACTTTTACGCCGGGCTGAATGTAGGCTTCTACATTTGGAATTCCGACGGCGATTACAAAGGCGACCATAGCTCGGGGCTTGGGCTGGGCGCGCAAATAGGCGGCCGCTACTACTGGAACGAGCGCTGGGGCGTAAACCTGGAGTTCGGCGGCGGTAACGAGTTTAGCGGCGGTAAAATAGGGCTGTCGGTAAAGTTCTGACACCAGCCCTCGCCCGCATCCAAAAGCTGTTTGGCAAGTTTAAACCACTGGCCAAACAGCTTTTTTACATCAAAGCCGGTGGCGAACATCGGCCCCCAACCAGATAGTTTTCTGGAAATTCCTACCTTTGTGCCAATAAGTACAATTGCAATGGAGAACCAGCTTCAGATTTACAATACACTAGGCCGAAAGAAGGAACTATTTGAACCGCTGCACCCCGGCAAGGTTGGCCTGTACGTTTGTGGGCCCACCGTTTACGGAAAAGCCCACCTGGGCCATGCCCGCCCGGCAGTTACCTTCGACCTGCTGTTCCGCTACCTCAAACACCTGGGCTACAAAGTGCGCTACGTGCGCAACATTACCGACGTGGGGCACCTGGCCAACGATGCCGACGAAGGCGAGGACAAAATTGCCCAAAAAGCCCGCCTCGACGAGCTGGAACCGATGGAAGTGGTGCAACTGTACACCAACGACTACCACAAAAACATGGAACGCCTGAATGTGCTTCCCCCCAGCATTGAACCGCGTGCCACCGGCCACATTATGGAACAGATTGATGTGGTTGAAAAGATTTTGTTGGCCGGCTACGCCTACGAAAGCCAGGGTTCGGTTTACTTCGACGTGGAAGGCTATGCCAAAGACTATCCGTACGGCGAGCTGTCGGGCCGAAAAATTGAAGACCTCCGGGCAAACACCCGCGAACTGGACGGCCAGGACGAAAAACGCTCGCCGCTCGATTTTGCCATCTGGAAAAAAGCATCCCCCGAACACATTATGCGCTGGCCATCCAGGTGGAGCCACGGCTTCCCCGGCTGGCACATTGAGTGTACCGCAATGAGCTGCAAATACCTGGGTGAAACCTTCGATATACATGGCGGAGGAATGGACTTATGCTTTCCACACCACGAAGCCGAAATTGCACAGGCCAAAGCCGCCAATGGGCACGACACCGTTCGCTACTGGATGCACAACAACATGATTACCCTGAACGGCCAAAAAATGGGCAAATCGTTGGGAAACGCCATTTCGCTCGACGAATTCTTTACCGGCAACCACCCCTTGCTCGAAAAAGCCTACGACCCCATGACCATTCGCTTCTTCATGCTCACCGCCCACTACCGCAGCACGCTCGACTTCTCGAACGAAGCGCTGCAAGCCGCCGAAAAGGGAATGGAACGTTTGATGAAAGCCATCGAAACATTGAAAACATTGAAAGCTGGCAGTCAGTCCAGCATCAACGTGGCCGAGTTTAGCGAAAAATGCTACGCCGCCATGAACGACGACCTGAACAGCCCGGTTGCCATTGCGCAGTTGTTCGAGGCGGTGAAGGTAATTAACTCGGTACAGGCCGGGACAGCCAGCCTCACCGAAAGCGATTTGGCCGGGTTGGCCGTGTTGTTCAACACCTTTGTGTTCGAAATTTTTGGAATGGTGGAACCCAGCCAATCAACCAATAACCAAGCCTTCAACTCGGCCATCGATTTGTTGCTTCAGCTACGCCAGGAAGCAAAAGCAACGAAAGATTGGGCTACGGCCGATAAAATCCGGAACGAACTGACCAAGCTTGGCTTTGTAATAAACGACACGAAAGACGGCGTTAGTTGGGAATTGAAATAATTCAAAACCACACCTAATAAAGCCCTTGTATCAATTTGCAAGGGTTTTTTATTTTAAGTTGAAACCGAAACCTGAAATGTTTTTACCTTCGGAGAGTTATTTTGAACGTAAAAGCAACAACCATGACCGTTTCCCGATTTGGTGTTTCGCTCGACGAGGATTTGTTGAAAGAGCTTGACCAGTATGTGCACGACAACCACTTTGCCAACCGCTCACAAGCCATCCGCTTTTTGATTGAGAAAAACCTGGTTGAAAAAAAGTGGAAGTGCGACAACCTTGTTGCAGGTGCTATTACATTGGTTTACAACATAAAAAAAAAGGAAATACGTTCGCACATCATCGACATTCAGTCAGAAAATGCCGACATCATTTTGTCGTCGCAGCTTTTCCATCTCAATACCGACAATTGCATGGAGATTGTAGCGGTTCGCGGAGCATCGCGCAAGCTCACGCAGCTTTCAGATACCCTTTGTGCCGTAAAAGGGGTGCAACACGGAAAACTAATTATGAGCAAAGTTGAATAGTCCCTTTTCCAGGTTTCGCTTATTTCGCAGCCACCGGCGCACAAGATATTTCCCCGATACACGTATTTAAAGCTGTTTTACCGTCGTTTTAGTTTGTTGGAAAGCAACTCACCAAAGCTTTTTTTTCGGGTGAAAAACGCCGGTAAACACATCAAAAAAAGCGTTATAAACCCCAATGGTTCCATCTTCAATGACGTTTTAACTGAAAATCCGGCTAAAAAATCGGCCAAAATTTATCTTTGCAGTTACAAACAAAATTAGCTGCCATGAAAAATTTTCTAATCCTGGTTTTCCTTTTAACTGGTTTTGCAAGCCTTGCCCAGGTTGAACCAATTTACTATCCCGAGGCCGATGCCCAGGCCGAAATTGACGCTGCTGTACAAAAAGCAGCCGCCGAAGGCAAAAACGTGTTTTTACAAATTGGTGGAAACTGGTGTGTTTGGTGCCGCAAATATCATCAGTTTATAACCGACGATCCTGAAATCAGCCAGTACATTGCCGATAACTTTGTGGTGGTAAAAGTGAACTACAGCAAGGAAAATAAAAACGAAGCCGTGTTTGAAAAACTTGAGTTTCCGCAACGCTTCGGTTTTCCGGTGTTTGTAGTGCTCGATGCTACCGGCCGCCGGATACATACCCAAAACTCGGCCTACCTGGAATCCGGCAGCGGCTACGACAAGGAAAAGGTAATGAACTTTTACAAACAATGGTCGCCCGCAGCGCTGAATCCAGCCAACTACCGAAAGTAGCCCCAGAAACATGATATTCGTCCTTCCTTTATCCCTTGAAATTACGCTAACTTTCAGACTGATTTCAAGGGATTTTGTATAAACTAATTCGCCTTCTGCCAGGCAAATGCAAGGTTTTCCACGAAATAAACCAAACCAATTTTCAAAAAAAACGAATGAAAGCAATTGTAAAAAGTAAACCCGAACGCGGCCTTTGGATGGAAGACGTACCCATGCCGGTTGTGGGCCCGAACGATGTTTTAATTAAAGTAAAAAAAGCCGCAGTTTGCGGTACCGATCTGCACATTTACAAGTGGGACGAGTGGGCTCAAAATACCATTAAACCACCCGTTACCATCGGGCACGAGTACATGGGCGAGGTTGTTGAAGTGGGTTCCGAGGTTGACCGTGTACATGTTGGCGAGCGGGTTACGGTTGAAGGCCACATTGCCTGCGGTTTTTGCCGTAATTGCCGCCGTGGCCGCCAGCATATTTGCGACCACACGCTGGGAATCGGCGTTCAACGCGACGGTGGTTTTGCCGAGTACATTTCGGTTCCGGCCCGCAATGTATTGAAGGTTGATAACCGTATCCCCGACGAAATTATGGCCATCATGGACCCCTTTGGTAATGCCACACACACAGCACTCTCCTTTCCGCTCCTGGGCGAAGACGTTCTGATTACCGGAATTGGCGGGCCCATTGGCGCTATGGCTGCTGCCGTTTGCCGTTTTTCGGGTGCACGGAATATTGTGGGCACCGACCTCTCGCCTTACCGCCGCGAACTTGCCCGCAAACTGGGTGCAACCCTGGTTATCGATCCGCGGGAGCAACATGTACACGATGCCATGGGTACCCTGGGAATGGTTGCCGGCTTTGACATTGGCCTGGAGTGCAGTGGTTCGCCGGTTGCCTTTGCCGATATGGTTGAAAACATGTATAACGGCGGAAAAATTTCGCTGCTCGGTTTGCTGCCCAAAAGTACACAGATAAATTGGAGTAAACTTATTTTCAAAGGATTAACACTTAAAGGTATCTACGGACGCGAAATGTACGAAACCTGGTACCACATGGAGATGATGCTGACAAGCGGATTGGATATTTCGCCGGTAATTACGCACCGCATGAAAGCTGACGATTTCCAAAAAGCGTTCGATATTATGGAAGAAGGAAACTGCGGAAAAATTATTCTGGATTGGGAATAACCCGACTCCTTATTCAACTTAAAATAAACAAAAGGATTAGGCTTTAAAGTCTGATCCTTTTACTTATAGTAACTTCCAAAAAGCTGGTCCCATTTGAAAATTGAAGTGTGTTAAACTTAACATCGGAATTAAACTGAGCTTGCACAAACGAAGCTCCCACATAAAACCAAGGCAAATGGTATCCGCCAGACAAGCGAAGCTCCGTTCCGGTTCCGGGTTTAGTTTGAAACTTCACGTTTGCCTCTTCAAAGTCCATCTGGTTATACCGCACACCCAGCCGGCCGGTGATTACCCCCGTTAAAATCGCCTTTTGAAACGGAACCAGCGAGTATGCATAGCCCAAACTGCCATAAAACGAATAAGAATGAATGGCATCAAGCCCACCCCATTCCTGAAAATAGCTTGAATTAATCTCGTCGGAAATCAACTTTTCGTCACCTTTTGTTTCGAATGAAGAGGCTCCACCACCCCAAATAATGGACCCGGCACTGCGCTTTTGTAAATCGGTTTGGTTAAACGCGGCTTTGTAGGAAAAACGTTTGTAATTGACAACATAAATAAAATTGGCCCCAAAGTTGGTCGATTGCAAACCGGATTGTACATCGTACACTTCTTCGGCAGAAGCAACAAAATCTTTGGCATTTTTACCACTGAGCTGCAAATAATAATTTTTACTTTTCATGGCAACCACATCAAGCATAAACCGGCGGGCGACAATGTAACTTTGCAAGCCAAAACTCGACGATTTACCATAAACAGCCTCGTTGGCATTCGTAGCCGGAAGGTTTGCCCCGATTTTCAACCCAAACCATTTGTAGTTTACGCCTACCCCAAACTTATCGTAATCGTTCGGCCGAAAACGGATATTTAAATCGTTCGACCGGTCAGTAATCATAAAATTATTCCCCTTTTCAGCCGAATACACCCGAACAATAAAATCGTTGTAATACGACCGGATAAACGTTGTGTCAATCCGTGTTTCCGGCCCTCTTCGTTTGTGTTGGGCAACGACTGAATAAGCGCAAACAGCAAAAATAACGACTAAAATTCCCTTTTTCATTCAACTTTAAACATCTAAATCAACCCAAACCGGACAATGATCAGAATGCACAGCTTCTGGTTTTATACCGGCAGCACGTATTTTGTTTTTCAAAGCTTCGGTCACCATGTTGTAATCAATCCGCCAGCCCTTGTTTCGAGCACGCGAACCTGCCCGGTAACTCCACCACGAATACTGGTCAGTTTCATGGTTCACTTCCCTAAAACTATCAACATAACCCAACCCGACAAAGCGCTGAAACCACTCCCGCTCCTCGGGTAAAAAGCCGGACGTATTTTGTTGTTGCTCCGGGTTGTGAATATCAATCCACAACCGGCAAATATTATAATCGCCCGAAATCACAAGGTTCGGTAATTTCTTCCGCAATTTCTGCAAATAGGCCGTAAAATCGGTCAAAAAATCCATTTTATAGTCCTGCCGTGCACCTCCCGTGGTTCCGGATGGAAAATACGCGCTGATTACCGAAAATCCGTCAAAATCGGCACGAATTACCCGGCCTTCCGAATCGTATTTTGTCTGGCCCATACCTTTTTCCACGTGGAACGGTTCGGTTTTCGACAAAATAGCCACCCCGCTGTAGCCCGGTTTCGAAGCTGAAAAACTGTAAAAATAATAACCTATTTTTTCAAACTCCTCCTCGCTCATCTGGCCCGTCTGAGCCTTGATTTCCTGTAAACACACGATGTCCGGACTTTCGGTGTGCAGCCAGTTAAGAAATTCTTTCTTTAAAGCCGCCCGAATACCATTAACATTATAAGATAAAATACGTTTCACAATTTTTCGTAATTTTGATTTATCTTTTCAAAAATAACAGAAACAATTAACTCAGAAAATCCATTGAATAAAGGTATCGTCATAAAATCAACCGGCAGTTGGTATACCGTAAAGTCAGAAACCGGGCAGATGATTGAATGCAAGATCAAAGGAAATTTTCGCATCAAAGATATTAAAAGTACTAATCCGATTGCAGTGGGCGACTATGTTGCCTACAGAGCGGACGAAACCGACGAAGAAGCCACAAACGAATCAATAGGCTTGATTACGGAGATTTTTGATCGCAAAAACTATATTGTCCGCAAATCGCCCAATTTATCGAAACAATCGCACATTATTGCCGCCAATATCGACCAGGCTTTTCTGGTTATTACAGTCAATTACCCGATTACAACGACTACTTTTATCGACCGTTTTCTGGCTTCAGCAGAAGCGTACCGGATTCCATGCACATTGATTTTCAATAAAATAGATCGCTTTAATAAGGAACAAACCAAGCATTTGGAGCAACTGGTTGAAGTATATGAAAACATTGGCTACCGTTGCCTGAAAACGTCAACCAAAAGCAATATTGGGCTTGATACCTTAAAGAAATGGATGACCGGAAAAGTGAATGTTTTTTCGGGCCACTCGGGCGTAGGAAAATCGTCGCTTATCAACAAAATTGAGCCCGGTTTAAATTTGAAAACGAAAGAGATTTCGGAAGCTCACCTCTCGGGGCAGCACACGACTACTTTTTCAGAAATGTTCGAACTAAGTTTTTCGGGCTATATTATTGATACCCCCGGAATAAAAGGATTTGGAATGCTTGATATGGAGAAGGAAGAAATTGGGCATTATTTTCCCGAAATTTTTAAGCGCCTCGAAAAATGTCAGTTTTACAATTGCACCCATACCCACGAACCGGGGTGCGAAGTGAAACGGGCGGTAGTTGAACACGAAATTGCCGAAAGCAGGTACTACTCCTACCTTGGCTTGCTCGAGTCGGACAAAAAATACCGAAATTGAGCCAGAACAAATAAAAATACGAACCCGCCAAAAGCGGGTTTTTTAACGTTAAAACGGTTAAACTTCAGCTATTTAGATTGAAGTAATCGAATATTTTAGTGGCTCTAGAATTGCCTATTTCAGCCGACACTGTATCGTAGCTCTGTTTTTTAAGGTTCTCAAGGCTCTTAAATTGCCGCAACAAGTGCTGCACTGTCTTCGCGCCGATGCCGGGAACTTTTTCCAATTCGGACTGTATAAAATTTTTCGATCGCTTTTGACGGTGAAATGTAATTCCAAAACGATGGGTTTCGTCGCGCGCTTGCTGAATCACTTTTAGTGTTTCTGAATTTTTATCGAGGTACAAAGGAACCGAATCGCCGGGAAAGAAAATTTCCTCCAACTTTTTTGCGATACCGATAATCGGAATTTTTCCGCGAAGTTCTAATTTTTCGAGTGCATTCAGCGCAGCCCCCAATTGCCCTTTTCCCCCATCAATAATAATTAATTGAGGCAAAGCGTTATTTTCATCCAACTGCCGTTTGTAGCGCCGGTAAATAATTTCTTCCATCGACGCAAAATCGTTCGGGCCTTCCACCGTTTTTATATTAAAATGCCGATAATCTTTTTTTGCCGGCTTTCCGTTTTTAAAAACAACACAAGCAGCAACCGGGTTGGTACCCTGTAAATTCGAGTTATCGAAACATTCAATTTGAACAGGCAGTTCCTTCAACTGCAGATCCTTCTTCATCGTCTCCAAAATACGGTTTGTATTTTGTGCTGGCTTTGTCAAAGCAAACTGCTTTTCTTTTTCCAAGCGGTAGTATTTTGCATTACGGACTGATAAATCGAGCAATTTCTTTTTATCGCCTATCACCGGGACTTTAAATTCAATTCCGTTCAATTTAATATCGGGCATAAACGGTACCAGCAATTCCTTTGCATTACTGAAAATTTTTTGCCGAATATCCACAACAGCGTATTCAAGCAACTCTTCGGGCGACTCGTCCAAAGCCTTCCTAATTTCGGTAGTATACGTTTGCACTATCGCGCCGTTAATTACTTTCAAATAATTCACAAAAGCAGATTTCTCAACCACATCAATCCCGAAAACATCAACATCGGTAATTGTAGCGCTAACAACGGTTGAACGATTTTGAAATTTCTCCAAAACCAACAGTTTTTCTTTTACCTGATTTGCTTCTTCAAACTGATAACTCTGCGCGAATTCCTTCATTATATCGCGCAAATATTTAATTACCCCGGAGATGTTTCCCTTTAAAATATCCTTTATCTCGTCAATGTATTTTGAATAGTCCGTTTCTGTTTGATAGCCTTCGCAAGGGCCAAGGCAGTTTCCGATATGGTATTCCAAACAAACTTTATATTTTCCCGTTTTTACATTTTCCTTTTGCAAGTTGAGATTGCAATTTCGTAACTTATAAATACGCCGAAACAAATCCAACAGGGTGCGAACAGCTACAACCGAAGTATAGGGACCAAAATAAAGGGAACCATCCCGAACCACATTTCTGGTTTGAAATACACGCGGAAAAGCTTCGTTTTTTATCACAATCCACGGATAGGTTTTATCATCCTTTAACCGGATATTGTAGCGCGGTTGGTACTTTTTGATAAGGTTGTTTTCGAGCAGAAGAGCGTCCTGTTCTGTCTCCACAACCAGGTGCTTTATATCGTAAATATTACGGACTAAAAGTGCTGTTTTTCGGTTATCGTGATTTTTTGAAAAGTAGGAAGAAACACGTTTTTTCAGACTTTTAGCTTTTCCAACGTAAATAATTCTCCCGGTATTATCAAAGTACTGATAAATTCCAGGCTGATCGGGCAACACCGAAATCAATTTTTTCAGTTCGCCAAGCCGACTATTTACACTCGTGTATTTCATCTTCCTTTTCAGAGAATGTCCGAACAAAAACAGCTTCCCGAAACGAAAAGCTGCCTATCAAAATTAGCCAATATTTTCAATTAGTATTCAACCAAACTATGAGTTTCGAAGGACGAAAGCAGGTCTTTATTTCCGTTTGAAATAAACTTCAAATCGCATATAAAGGAAAAATAAATTTTTTTCACATTCATTTGCTGAACCAGCCGTAACGCGGCAAGCGCCGTACCCCCGGTTGCCAACAAATCGTCGTGAATTAAAACCACATCCTCTTCCATCAAAGCATCTGCGTGCATTTCAATCGTGTCGGTTCCGTATTCCAATTCATAATTTTCAAAAACTGTTTTCGCCGGTAATTTTCCCTTTTTGCGCGCCGGTACAAAACCAGCTCCTATACAATATGCAACTGCTCCACCAACAATAAAACCCCTCGATTCCAGAGACACTACCTTTGTTATTCCTTTACCTTTAAAATGCGAGGAAATCCTATCTACAACCTCACGAAAAGCCTCCTCATCTTTCAATAAAGTTGTAATATCTTTGAAATTTACCCCTTCGATAGGGTAATTGGGAACTTCCCGGATAAATTCTTTTAAATTCATAAAATTAAGTTTGCGTTCCACGTGGAACATTATCTCCCTAACAGGATTAAAAGGACATTAATATCAGCCGGACTTACCCCCGAAATTCGGCTTGCCTGCCCAATCGTTTGGGGTTTAATTTTTGTTAGTTTTTGCCTGGCCTCGGTTGAAATCGTATGAATACTTTCGTAATCGAATTTGTTTTCAATATTGATATTTTCAAGTCGTTTAAACTTATCGGCCATCAGTTTTTCGCGTTCAATATAACCTGAATATTTTACCAAAATCTCGGCCGATTCAAGTATTTCGTCGTAGCGATCATCCGGTAAAATTTTTAAAAACTTTTTGAATAGAGAAACCGGTTCTATCACGTCAGCGATGCCTATTTGCGGACGGGCGATCACATCTTTCAACTTCACGCCCTGCTTCAACGGAGTAGTATCTTTACTCACCAAAAGCTCATTTATAAACTGTGGTTTTATCGAAAACTCCGAAATAAAATCAACTACCTGATTGCGCAATCCTATCTTTGTCTGCAATAAATCCATCCGTTCCTTCTTAGCTAAACCAAGCGCAAAAGCTTTCGGAGTCAACCGCGAATCGGCATCATCCTGACGCAAAAGAATACGATATTCGGCCCGGCTGGTAAACATGCGGTACGGTTCATCAACTCCTTTAGTTACCAAATCGTCGATTAAAACGCCGATATAAGCCTCATCCCTATTGAGTATAAACTCGTCCTTTCCGCCTACTTTTTGATGAGCATTAATACCAGCCATCAGCCCCTGAGCAGCAGCTTCCTCGTAACCCGTAGTTCCATTTATCTGTCCGGCAAAATACAGGTTCGAAATGTGCTTCGTTTCGAGCGTATGGCGCAATTGGGTAGGGTCGAAATAATCATATTCAATGGCATAACCAGGCCTAAAAATGCGGGCATTTTCCAATCCGGGAATCAACCGGAGCGCTCGTAACTGAACATCCCAAGGCAAAGACGAAGAAAAACCATTTAAATAATATTCAATCGTTGTCTCCCCCTCGGGCTCCAAAAACAACTGATGTTGTACCTTCTCGGCAAAGGTAATTATCTTCGACTCAATACTCGGACAGTAACGCGGCCCGGCACCAACAATCGTCCCGTTATACATCGGGCTATCTTCAAACCCTTCTTCAAGGGCTTTGTGAACTTCTTCGTTTGTATAGGTAATCCAGCAACTGCGTTGTTTCAGAGTTGTTTTTTCGTGGGGCAAATACGAAAATTTGTAATAACCTTTATCCCCTTCCTGCTCTGTACATTTCGAAAAATCGATTGTTCGCCCATCAATGCGAACGGGTGTCCCCGTTTTTAACCGACCTGTTACAAACCCAGCCTCAGCAAGCTGATCGCTGATAAAATAGGAAGCAGACTCGCCTATCCGACCACCTTCCATTTGAGACCGACCGATATGCATGAGGCCATTAAGAAACGTGCCGTTGGTTAAAACCACCGTTTTGGAATGAAATTCGACCCCAATCTTTGTTTTTACCCCCTTCACACATCCATCTTCAATAAGCAAATGAATAACGGCATCCTGCCACAAATCAAGGTTTTCAATCTTTTCCAATTCGTTGCGCCATTCTTCTGAGAAACGCATCCGATCGCTCTGTGAACGCGGACTCCACATTGCCGGCCCCTTCGAGCGGTTCAACATCCGGAATTGAATGGACGTACGATCGGTTATTATGCCAGTGTACCCACCAAGAGCATCAATCTCACGAACAATCTGCCCCTTTGCAATTCCACCAACAGCGGGATTACACGACATTTGGGCGTATTTACCCATATCCATTGTAATGAGCAATGTCTTCGAACCCAAATTGGCAGCGGCAGCGGCAGCTTCGCAACCGGCATGACCTCCCCCAACTACAATGACATCGTAAAATGGTAACATCTATCTTAAATTTTAGCGGGACAAAATTAATAGAAAAGCTTAAAAAAGAAAAAGTTAGAAAATCGCTAAATATTGATCCTCTTTGCCCGTCATTATTTTTTTCTCTTGGGGCGTTTTATCCCCAAAGCCTATCAAGTGCAAAATACCATGAACCAAAATGCGACTAAGTTCGGCATCAAAACCAGAACCGTATTGTTTTCCATTCTCTTCAATACGATCAACACTCACGAAAATATCACCCGATATTAGACCTTCTTTAACATAATCAAACGTAATAATATCAGTGTAATAGTCGTGATTCAAATACTGCTTGTTCACCTGCAATAAATACTCGTCGCTGCAAAAAATGTAATTAACATCGCCCAACTGCTTCCCTTCGGAAGCAATAACAGATTTAATCCAATTTTTTACAAGTTGCTTTTTTATTTTTGGAGACTTAACATCCTCATTATGAAATAGTATTGACACGATTTATATGAAATTTAATGGATATAACAGAACCGTTGTTACGAAAACTGAATTCGTCGGCTAAATTACGAATTATAAAAAGCCCACGTCCCCCTTCGTTTCGAAGATTTGCTTCGAGGGTTGGATCGGGCATACTGCAAAAATCAAAACCATCGCCTTCATCGTGAATTTCAAAACTTATATACTTGTCGCAACTATCGAAAAAAAGCGTAACAAATTTATGTTCGTCAAATTTATTTCCGTGATTAATGGCATTATTAACCGACTCGCAAACCACCAACCTGATATAGCCCGACAGGGTTTTACCAAGTTTGTATTCCGGTAAAACGCCTTTGAGAAAACCTTCCACCTCGTGGAGGTAACTAAAACTGGATTTTATGCGAATTGATTTAACCAAAAACTATTGATTTAGCTGATTTAAATAATCCCTATATTTTTGATCGTAATATGAGCGCAACTGTATATTAAAATACCGGATAGACTCCTCGCTCGTTCTATCCTTACTTTTATGCTGAAAAAATTTAGAAGGGTTACTGTAAAAAAGTTGCTCAGCACTTTTCGACTCCCGCTTGTCATCGAGCTCCCGCTCAAACTCCGATTTCTCTGCTTTCAGCAAGCGATCCAGAATCTGATTTTGTCGTACAATAAGCTGATCGGTCAATTTTTTTTGAATTAAATCAACTCTATTTTGTTCAATAATCTGCTCAACTGCTCTAAGTTGTTCTTTTGCAGAGCTCCCAATATCCGAATCATTCATCAAATCCTGTATCATCTTTTTCATCATTTCATGCTGCACCAACGCTTTGCCCGATTGCTCACCCAACTGCCCTGTTCTACCGTTTTTCATCTCTTCGAGCATCCGTTGCATTTGATCCTTTATAGCCTGCTGCGCATCCTTCAACTGTTTCATTGACCCGCTTCCTCCCCCACCAGGCTTTTCGCATTGCTGGTCGCCGGGCTTGGCATTGGCCTGAGCTTCTTCTAAGTTCTCTAAAGCCTCGTTCAACAAAAGCGCCAGTTCGTTATACGCAGTCATTACAGATTGCTGCGCTTTTAAACTACTATCAAAAAGACCCTCCTTTATTGCAGCCACTGCCTCGTTCCCCGAATAATCAATCGCCAAAAACTCGCTGTTTACTTTCGAAGAAATAGCAGGGTTCCTGCCAGCCAATGCAAACACCGAATCCTTTACCTGACTGGTTTGTACAAGAATTAAATCCTGAGCTTTTTGAACTTGGTTAACCATAGGATCTATTGATGATAATCCGTCTGTCAAATTTAAAATATCTTCCTGACGAAGTGACACTTGAATTAAATTCTTAAGAATTTGTTTCAGGTTCATAATGTCTTCACTCAGTTGTTGTGCCTGACTTTGTTCGATCATTTGTTTCAACGAAAAAGCCATATTCTGAAGCAATTCCTGGTTTTTCTTCAAATTTTGCTCCGATTTTGTCTTGTTCTTCTTTTCAATATGCTGAAACAAATCATCGAAATTCTGCTTCAATTCATTAAATTCATTATCAAGCGGAAAAAGATTCATCCCTCGATCCAACTCATTGTTTTGCTCCAATGCTTTATTTATCGTATTGCGAACAGAATCTATACCCACCTTATTATCCGATTCCTTGTCGGACAGTTTGTTTAAATCTGCTTCGCGTAAAAACTCACTCAAATTTTGTGCTTCTTTATCTACTAAACTATTCAATTCGTTTAAAGCTCTTTCTAAATCCTGTTCAATTTTAAGCCGTTTCAACATTTCCAAATTTCTATCCAACTGTTCGGATAAATCCTCCATTGGAAATGAAAAATTTTCCATCAAATTGTTCAACTTCTCACTGTCAAACTCATTAGCCAACTTATTCAACTCTTCAAAAAGCGAGCGTAACTCGTCATCCATTAATCCATCCAACAATTCCTGAATTTGCTGCTGCTTTTGTATCAACGCCTCTCGGTCGTTGCCAAAAGCCATATTTTCGCCTACCCTGTTCTGGTTTAAGTTTGAAATTTCATTCAATTGATTCTCAAGATCGGATCGTTTTTGCTGAATATTCTTCAACATTTGCTGACGCTCCCAATCAGTCATTTTATCAGATAACGACTTGTATCTAAATTGATTTATGGTTTCCTGTAAATCCTCAGCCATTCGCTTCGTTTCAACAAGCTCCTTCTCAACACTTTGGTAGCGCTGGTTATCGTCGGCTGCAAATTGTGCCCTATTGGGAAACAGAAACGAAAATACCTCCGAATTGGCCGGCTTAAACCCATACAAAGCATCGTTATCGCGAACTGTAAAGTAATAGCTAAAATGTTCCGATAAAGATTTATACGTTTTAAAATCAATCGAATAATAAAACTCTTGGCTCAACATATTCCTATTAATATCCACCACAAACAAGCTATCGCGGTCGCCAAATTTTAATTGAAAAACCAAATCATTAAAACCATAATCATCACTAATGATCCCTTTAAAATAATACCGGTTCAAATCCAGCGAATCTTGCAATTGTGTTACTTGTATATCAGGAAACAAATCGGGAACCACCTTAATATCATACGTAATTAGTTCTTTATTAATTAAATATTTGTTAGACAATATTATTTTATACGAAAAATCAGCTGTTACAGTCATTTCAACTACAAAATTGTTACCCGAACGGATAGTCCGAAACACATTTCCTTCAGAAACTAACATCAAACTATCGGTATCCATACAATTAAAAGACCAACTAATTTGCGAACCAAAAGGAACGGTTGCGCTCCCATTATTTTTAATTTCAAAATCGGAAAGCTGTGTGTAGCCTGGCACATCAACCCCTATTGAAAAATCAAGAACAACTGGTTCCGGTACAACTTCTACCTTATACCGGTCCGAAACATACTTCATATCGGTAAAATAAAGCTCAAAAGGGTTTTGAACATGTTCCAAACGATATTCAAATACACTGTCCAGTTTTTCCATGCCAAAATAATTCCCTCCAATAACTGCAAAAACCTGTTCGGGAAGCTTTTCACCCCTGCATATTAATTGAAGGTCAAGATTTCCACCCTTCCGAACGACAGTAGAACTGTTAATTAAATAAAAATTAAAGGGAGACGGTTTAACAAACTGTTGGTTAAAATGAACCAACCTATAACTAACCTTATTTATAATGCCTGGATAAAAAATAACAGAAAGTATAACTAGAAAAGCAACTACAATACTAACCACTAACTCCTTACAAATAATAGAAAAATTGAAATATTGTTTAAAGCTAAAAGGTTTCAATAAACCAATTTTTTGTTCAATACTTTGCGATACCAACAAGCCCGATTCAGATTCAGCCAACTCAACAAGATTAACCAAATAATCACGCAATTCCGGAAACTGTTCAGTAACCAGTTTTGCCTGAAACTCCTTACTCAGTTTTCGTAAGCCACAAACAATAAGTAAAGGCCCAACAATAAAAAAATAAAAACCTGTTGCCAGCAATACAAACAAACCACCAAGAAACAAAAAACGAATTGATGAAGATGTAAACAAATGAAATTCAACTATATAAACTACCAAAAGATAAGCTAAAACAACTGATAAAAGCAGTGCTAAACCAGTCAGTAACTTTAACAAATAGTACCGACGGGAAAAACGTTTCAGTTTGTCAACAAGTAAATCGTATGCACTGCTCATAGTCGCTATTCAATGAATTACCGGTTAAAAATAACCGTAAAAACTGTTAATTTCTGAAAATTGTCTGTTGAAATAAAATCCAAAAATAATTAAGAAAATATTTCACACTTATTACAAATATGCTATGTAAACAAGACAGCTCAAAATACAACAAAAATTAGCAGCCAAATTTCCAGCCTCAATCAACACTTCAATACTTCACTTTAAACAAAAAAAAACTACACTTAGTTTGAATTAACAACTGTTAATTACTTCAAAAAATAAATTGAAAACCAGCGATTAAAGTTGTTCACTAACCGTTAATAAATGCAAACAATAGTGATAACACTCAAAAAAGCAAGAGATATTTTATATTTTTATACCCAATATCAACAGCCTATCATCTTCAGTATTCTTTCTTTTTAAATAAAATTAAATAATAAAGAATAGTGTTGTTGACAGGGTTTCCTTTTAAAAGCTAAGAGAATTAAGGATTACATTGTTTAAACATGTATGCGAATGAATGAGAAACTATCCATACTACTGGTTGAGGATAATATTTTGAATCAGAGGATCGTAACATTCAGCTTAAAAAAATATAATCACAGGGTTGAGATCGCCAATAACGGTCTGGAAGCACTTGAGATATTTAAAAAACACAAGTTTGATGTCATTTTAATGGATATTATGATGCCCGTAATGGATGGTCTGGAAGCAACGCTCCGGATCCGCGAATTTGAAACAATAAACGGAATTATTGAAACCCCTATTATTGCTGTTACTGCCAACACAATGGATAACGATCGGGAAAAATGCATCTCGTACGGAATGAATGATTTTATGGCAAAACCATTTGACGTTGAGAAGCTTAATATTATATTCAAAGAACTTAGCTTAAATAACGCCTGATTCGGATTTCACTTCGGTCTTAAATAAATTTATATTTGCTGACCAAAGCGAAAGGATTACTTTATGGCCGACCCCATTGATTTACACAACCAAGCTTTTTCAGATCGCGAAAACGAAATTGACAAGCGTTTGCGCCCCCTTTCGTTTCACGATTTTAAAGGACAAGAACAGATTGTTGAAAATTTGCGGGTTTTTGTGCAGGCTGCCAAAATGCGCGGCGAAGCACTCGATCATGTGTTGTTGTTTGGCCCTCCCGGATTGGGAAAAACCACACTTTCCAACATTATTGCAAACGAACTTGGGGTAAGCTTAAAACTAACTTCGGGACCAGTATTGGATAAACCCGGCGATTTGGCAGGTCTGCTGACCAACCTGGAGGAACGCGATGTTCTTTTTATTGACGAGATACACCGTTTAAGCCCCATCGTTGAAGAATATTTGTATTCGGCTATGGAGGACTACAAAATCGACATCATGATTGATAAGGGGCCCTCAGCGCGTTCCATTCAGCTCGAGTTAAATCCCTTTACCCTGGTAGGTGCCACTACCCGCTCCGGTTTGTTAACAAGCCCGCTGCGTGCCCGGTTTGGTATTAAAGCCCATTTTGAGTACTACGATCTAAAGATATTAACCGGAATTGTAAAACGTTCGGCAGCCATTCTTCAGGTTGAAATTGACGAGCGTTCGGCACTGGAAATTGCCACCAGAAGCCGTGGTACGCCGCGTATTGTGAATGCGTTACTTCGCAGGGTGCGCGATTTTGCCCAAGTAAAAGGAACCGGTAAAATTGACATGGAAATTACCAAATATTCGTTGGAAGCGCTGAATATTGATACCCACGGATTGGACGAAATGGATAATAAAATACTGCGGACAATTATTGATAAGTTCAAGGGAGGCCCAGTGGGCATTAGTACCATTGCCACCGCTGTGGGCGAAGACAGCGGCACAATTGAAGAAGTTTACGAGCCTTTTTTAATTAAAGAAGGTTTTATAAAACGAACACCACGGGGCCGTGAAGTTACCGACACGGCCTATAAACATTTGGGCCTTATTAAACCTGGTAACAATGCTACCCTTTTTTAATTTTCGGTGCTTTTAGGTTTATCTGCTGTCGGAGTTTCTTTGGTTTTTGCAGGTATATCAATCACATGTAAATCGAGCTGGGGAAAAGGTATTTCAATGTTATGGTTTTTAAATGCTTTGTCGATAGCAATGGATAGTTCGCTTTTTACCTGAACACCGTTGGCAAACAGTACCCAGCAAAGTAACCTGAAATTAAGCGAACTGTCGGCAAATTCGCTGAAAAGGACCACCGGTTCCGGAAATTTAGATACGAGTACATTCTCTGTGGCTATCCGTTTCAATATTTCAATAACCAGAAGAGGATCGGTACCGTATTTCACCCCTACAATAACTTCAATCCGGCGCTTATCGTCCGATAATGTCCAGTTAATCAGTTGATCTGAAACTAAAATCGAATTTGGAACAATAACTTCGGCACCATCAAATGTTTTTACGCGGCTGCTTCTAATCCCAATTTCCCGTACTTCCCCCATTAAGGTGTTAATTTCAATGGTATCGCCAACTTGAAGTGGCCGTTCATAAATTAAAATAAGACCGGATATAAAATTGCTGACAATATTTTGTAAACCAAAACCGATACCTACACTAAAGGCCCCCAACATGATGCTTATTTTGGTAATATCGATACCGGCTACCGACAAAGCAAATAAAGTACCGCCAAAAGCAATCAGCATTCGCAGGGTAATTGAAATAGCGGCTGGCACCCCGCGCAAACGCTGTGTGCGTTTGAAATTATCTTCGGCAAGTACAATTTTTATGGTGCTTACAATTCCCCAGGTTAGAAGCATAACAATGGAAAACTGGATGATTGCTTCGAAGGTGAAGGCAAAGCTCCCGATGTGCCTTTCGGTTTTTGTGAATGTACTGAGCCCTTCGAAGAAAGGTGTTTCCAGCTCAAGAATGAGCAAAAGGGTCCGGAAACCGATGTAAGCATAAAACAAAGTAACAAAAAGTGATAAGCGTTTTTGCAGGATAGGAATGTAGGGTTTTGGGCGGTCGCTTTTAAAATGGGTTAATACTGCAAACAGGGTAAACAAACTGCTTTTGGTAATTTCCCAGGCACCGATGAAAACAATTAAACCATAGGAGATTTGAATACCTATTTTTAGCAAAAAAACTGTTAAATTCTGGTAGCCGAACAGATTCATTATAAATGCCAGAGTGTAAGCTGCAAGAACCGGATAACCCAGAATTTTTAACAGAAACACATAAGGAAAATCGGCTTTCATATTGCGACGGAACTTCGGCGTAACCAAATACGAAATCAACAACATGCCCAGGGCCGCTTCTAAAAACAGGTACAAGCGGGCATAATCGCCAAAATACCAGCAAATAATTTCTGAAATACTGAAAATGAGCAGTGGAATGAAAATAAAAACCAGTCGCTTTCCGGAGGAAGAAAGATAAGGTTTCAATAGAAAATAGGTAATAATGAGCATAATGAGGTTAACAACCCCGGAGAGGGCCAGCGGAATGTTTTTGAACAGCAGAAAGAAACTGAACAGCAATAAATACAGAATTGAAACAAAAGGATAGTGAATAACCAGCTCATTGATGTCCGAATCGGACGAGTGTTTCTTTTCGGGGTTTTGTTTGAAGTAAAAATGACGCAGGACCAGAATGAACACGATAATAAAGATTCCCCAATTAACAAAAGACCCGAAATACTCCCTGAAAGCAGGATAGCTCTCCCTGAACGATTTGGTATTATCGTACCATACTTTTTTGAGTCGCGAACCTACTGTTCCTTCATAGGCATCTTTTAAATTTATTTTCCAAATGAGTGGGCGTGTTGCCTTTAACAGGTTGGCACGGTAGGCTTTTTGCAATTCTTCAATTTGTTCAATCTGTTGGTCTACCAGAATAATTTGATCGACAATGTGCGAGTCGGTTGACGAATTTTCTTTGACAATTCCATACAGTTTGGATTCCAACTCCTGCACACTTTGAATGGTTGCATCAATTTTCAGCTTTATTTCGTCGGGAAGTAATTTAATGCCGGGATTTGCTGCTGTTTGTGTCCACATGTCTTCCCGTTTTTTTAAATCTTCGGCTATTTTCAGCATTTCCAGTAAGCGCTCTTCCATGTTTTTTTGCCAATTATCCAGTTGCGACTGGTAGCTCAGCCAAACCCGTCGGGTATTGGTAAGGAAAAACTTCGAAAGGTTTTGTTTGTCGTACTTATTAAATTCGGCGAATTCGGTGGTCAGGTGTTCGCTAAGTTTTTGGAATGCGGTGTCGATTGCAGCAGTGTTCCGGTACAATTCCAGCTTTTTATCGGCTTGTTTGAGGGTGCGGTTGGTGTTCTCTATTTCGTAGGCAATTTCGGCTGTTTTATAGGCTTTTGGCGCAGAAACAAGGGTCGAATCGTTGGCGATTGTTTCGGCTGGCTTACCGTTTTGTGCCTGCAACGGCAACTGTACAAACAGGAACAAGCTTGTTGCTAAAAGTGCGAGAATGGTTCTCATAAAACAACAGTTTAAGTTTTAAATTATGCGTAATCAAATTTAACAAATTCAATCCGAATAATTTAGTTGAGTTTAACCTTAAATAAAACGGGGCTTCAAT
>JBKEAN010000243.1:0-9686 GCA_047972415.1 Mangrovibacterium sp. | reverse complement strand
TGCGCATCGTTGGGCGAGTTTGAGCAAGGCCGTCCGTTAATCGAGGCGATTAAAAAGCAATACCCCGATTACAAAATACTGTTGACTTTCTTTTCGCCTTCGGGTTACGAAGTGCGCAAAAACTACAATCAAGCCGATTTTGTGTGCTATCTTCCGATTGATACCAACGCAAATGTGACGCGTTTTTTAACGTTGGTAAAACCCGAAATGGCCTTTTTTGTTAAATATGAATTTTGGAAAAATTATTTCGCTAGGCTAGCCGGTCGTAATATTCCATTGTATTTGGTATCTGCTATTTTTCGGCCCGGGCAATTATTTTTTCAGTCAGGCTCCCGTGCAACTTGGTACCGGAAAATATTGAAGGGGGTAACTCATTTTTTTGTTCAAAACCAACAGTCGGCCGACTTGCTCGGCAACATCGGCCTTTCAAACTATACCATTACCGGAGATACCCGTTTCGACCGCGTTGCAGAAATTGCCGCCAACCGGAAGGATTTGCCTTTAGTGGAGCAGTTTAAAGGCGATAAGCAACTTGTGGTAGTGGGCAGTTCGTGGCAACCCGACGAAGAACTTCTGATGCCTTACCTGACTGAAAAACCGCAGGTAAAAATCCTATTTGCTCCCCACGAGGTGAAAGAAACGAACATCAAACGGTTAATAAGTCTGGTTGGCAGGCAAGCCGTTCGCTATACACAAGCCGAAAATGGCAACCTGGAAGATGCCCGGGTGATGATTGTTGATTGCATTGGTATTTTGTCGAGCGTGTACCGTTACGCCGATGTAGCCTATATTGGAGGAGGGTTCGGGGTTGGTATCCATAATACCCTCGAAGCTGCAATTTACAACATTCCGGTTCTTTTCGGGCCAAATTACCTTCGTTTTCAGGAAGCCGTTGAGCTGGTTAACCGAGGGCTTGCATTTCCGGTTTCAACAACAGCCGAGTGTACCGACCGATTGGACAAACTGTTGTCTGACGAGAACTATCGTTTGAAAATTGGCGAAGGTTGTCTGCAATTTATGAGCGAGAATGTTGGGGCTACCGAAAAAATTATGAAGAAAGTTTTCAACAATTAGTACTTGCCGATGTAGAGAATTTGTTCATTTCCGAAGGGCGTTTTTTAATCTTCATTTTGTTAATATTCCGTTATCTTTCCACTGTCCGATTTAGTGGATAATTTCCGTTTTGGTAAACTTTTTTTACTTATCAAATGTCTATTTATTTGATAATTAAAAAACTAACACTCGTAAGTTGATAACTTTGAGGACGTTTTGAAATTTTAGTATTCCATTTCTTTTTTCGGGGTGGTATATTGCAAGTACAAATTATGAAGTAAAATCAACTGGACTTTCTCAACAATACAGCCAGTTATAGGAATAACCGTTTTTAATTTTTTGGTGTATGGCTTTTAAAAATGTGGTAGCTGCGCCTCACGAGGGCATGAAGACATTCTCACAGGAGGATGCGTTTAAAGAAACGCTCAAGTATTTTAACGGCGACGATTTGGCCGCCCGCGTTTGGGTGAACAAATACGCGTTGAAAGACTCTTACGGGAATATTTACGAACAGACACCGGACGATATGCACCTTCGTTTGGCGAAGGAAATTGCCCGGGTCGAAAAGCAGTATGAAAATCCGATGGATGAGCAATTGATTTTTCATTTGCTGAAGGATTTTAAATACATTGTTCCCCAAGGTGGGCCAATGACCGGCATTGGCAACGAATTTCAAATTGCCTCCCTTTCCAACTGTTTTGTAGTGGGGAACGATGGTAATTCCGATTCGTACGGCGGTATTATGAAGATTGACCAGGAGCAGGTACAGTTAATGAAACGTCGCGGGGGAGTTGGCCACGATCTCTCACACATCCGCCCGAAAGGCTCACCGGTTAAAAACTCGGCCCTTACCTCAACCGGTATTGTCCCGTTTATGGAACGTTACTCGAACTCGACCCGCGAAGTGGCCCAGGATGGCCGTCGTGGTGCCTTAATGTTGTCAGTTTCGATTAAACATCCCGACTCCGAAAAATTTATTGATGCCAAACTGGAGCAGGGAAAAGTAACCGGTGCCAACGTTTCGGTGAAAATTCACGACGATTTTATGAAGTCCGTCGAGAGCGGAACCCCATACATTCAGCAATACCCGATTGATGCTGCTACGCCCGTGTATTCCAAAGAAACAGATGCCAGTTCGTTGTGGAATAAAATTGTACACAATGCCTGGAAATCGGCCGAACCGGGTATCTTGTTTTGGGATACGATTATTAAAGAATCGGTGCCAGATTGTTACGCCGATTTGGGTTACCGCACCGTTTCTACCAACCCATGTGGCGAAATCCCCCTTTGCCCGTACGATAGTTGCCGCCTGCTGGCCGTCAATTTGTACTCGTATGTCGAAAACCCATTCACCACTCAAGCCAAATTCAACTTCGACCTGTTTAAAGAGCACGTGGCTTATGCCCAGCGGCTGATGGACGATATTATCGATTTGGAATTGGAAAAAATTGACGCGATTATCGGAAAAATTAATGCCGACCCGGAAGACGAAGAAATTAAACGGGTGGAACGTCAGCTGTGGGAAAAAATTCAAACCAAAGCCCGCGAAGGGCGCCGCACCGGTGTTGGCATTACGGCCGAAGGCGATATGCTGGCAGCTTTAGGTTTGCGTTATGGTGCCGAAGAAGCAACCGATTTTAGCGAAGAAATTCATAAAACCGTGGCGTTGGAAGCTTACCGTTCGTCGGTACAAATGGCCAAAGAGCGTGGCGCATTTAAAATATACGATGCCGAACGCGAAAAAAACAACCCGCTGATTAGCCGTTTACGCAAGGAAGATGAAACATTGTACCGGGATATGGTGAAATACGGACGCCGTAACATTGCCCTGCTTACCATTGCCCCAACCGGAACAACCAGCCTGATGACCCAAACCACCTCGGGTATCGAGCCTGTGTTTTTGCCGGTTTACAAACGTCGCCGCAAAGTAAACCCGAATGATAAAAACGTACGTGTTGATTTTGTGGATGAAGTAGGCGACAGCTGGGAAGAATACATTGTTTTCCACCATAAATTTCTTACCTGGATGGAAGCCAATGGGATTGACAACACCAAAAATTACAATCAGGAAGAGCTGGACGAATTGGTTCAGCAGTCGCCCTATTACAAAGCCACTTCAAACGATGTGGATTGGCTGAATAAAGTTCGTATGCAGGGACGTATTCAAAAATGGGTCGATCACTCGATTTCGGTTACCATTAACCTGCCTGCTGATGTAGAGGAGGATTTGGTTGGTGATTTGTATTTTGAAGCCTGGAGAAGCGGTTGTAAAGGGGTTACGGTTTACCGTGACGGTTCCCGCTCCGGAGTGCTAATTTCGAATAAGAAGGAAGATGCAAAAGCCGATGAACAAAATCTGGCATTCCCGACCAAACGGCCAGAAGAGCTTGATGCAGAAGTTGTAAGATTTCAGAATAACAAGGAAAAGTGGGTGGCGTTTATTGGTTTGATAGACGAACAACCTTACGAGATTTTTACCGGTTTGCAGGATGACGAAGACGGAATTTTATTGCCCCGCTCGGTAACCCGTGGTAAAATTATCAAAAACCGCGACGAGGAAGGTAATTCGCGGTACGACTTCCAGTATGCCAACAAACGTGGCTATAAAACCACTATCGAAGGCTTGAGCTACAAATTCAACCCGGTATTCTGGAACTATGCTAAACTGATTTCCGGGATACTTCGCCACGGAATGCCGATTCACAAAGTAGTGAACACGGTGACCAGTTTGCAGCTTGACAACGAAACGATTAACAGTTGGAAAGCCGGTGTGGCCCGTGCCCTGAAGAAATACATTCCGGACGGAACGGTTGCCGAAGGCGCTTTGTGTGGCGAGTGCGGCTCTAAAAATGTGATTTATCAGGAAGGCTGTTTGACTTGCCCGGATTGTGGTTCCTCCAAATGCGGATGATTTTCTAATTTTTTTATTATCAAAAGAGGCAGTCCCGAAACGGGCTGCCTCTTTTTTGTGCTTGCAAATATTGGTTTTTGATGATTTTTGAAGGGGGACTAGTTCCCCATATTAATTTGACTGTTAATCTTATCGTTCTTAGCCTGATCGGGCAACTTTATCGAATAAATCATGGCTTCGACCTGGCGCAGGTAGTTGCGTTTGTCGAACCGGGGAGCATATACAAAGCCTTCGGCCACCACTACGCGGTTGTTCGAGGCATCCAATACGGCAAGGCTTAAAAAAGGGCCACCCATAAAATCGCCTTCAACACGCCATAACCCACGCATTTCGGAGGCATAATTGTTATTAAAAGTAAAAACTGAATAGCCCGGTTCAATCAGCCGTTCTGTGGTCATATAGCTGCCGGCGGTGGGGCCACCAACGTAGATTTTTGACAATGAATCGCGCTTCTCAACCAGGTAATGGTTTGTAAATGTACTGTCAGAAGTATAGGGGAACGCGTAAATGGCAATTCCCTGCATAATATCGGGCGTATCGTAGCGCAACCACATGTAATCTGTACCTTGGTTCGCAATTTTAAAACCAACAGGTAAGGTTATTTCAATGTTGAATTTCTTTTCAATGGCCGCGCGGATGGCTTTGTCGCTGTACTTTTCGTAATTGGTAAGCAGGCGTTCGCGTTCGCCTTTCAGCATGTATGCTACAATTTTGTCGGAGTTTTGCTTAAACAGGTCTATAAATTCGTCCGACGATTTGGCCTGGATATTTACCACCGATTGAGGCCAGGCCCAAATGTCTTTTTTAAACTCGACTTTAGTGGTGTCGGTGTTTGGCGAAATGCGTACATTCAAGATGCTGCGGTTACTGTTAAAAATATCTTTGAAGGCTACCGGCGGTACCGAAATCAGATCGAAAATTGGTTCCTCTTGTGGAAGAAACAACTGCGGTTGAGCCAGAACTTTTCGCATTTCTTCACCAACCGGGCCTTCCCAGGTTTCTTTTGGGATGACGATTACCATTTCGCCGGCTTTACCGGTTACTTTCTTTTTCAGATTGCTGTTATCGCTGCACGAGCTCAAAAGAACCAGTAAACAGATTAAAACAGTAAAGAATGGTTTGATGTGTTTCATATTGCTGATTTATAGCGTGTTTTTACAGGTTTTCATTACAAAAATCTTACCAGAAGCATTCGTATTTAAAATAGGGGTGCGAAAAAATAAAAAATCCCGTCAGTAACGACGGGATTTTTGTATTTAGTTCAAAAAATTATTCTTTGATCTTGTCTTTTGTTGTCGTAGCGTTATCTCCATCATCTTCAGATGATGCCTTTTTAAACTCGCGCATCCCTTTGCCGATTCCTTTCATTAATTCCGGAATTTTACGGCCACCAAACAATAATAAAACGATAGCCAGAATGATTAAGATCTCGTTAACACCGAACATCCCTAATAAAATTGATAACTGCATAGTCCTATAAGTTTAATTGATGTAGCAAAATTAGAAAAAAACCAATTCGTTATTATTTGAACAGCTTAATTATATCGTTAGCATTGGCAAAGAGTACCAAAGCAAGCAAAATAATCATGCCGGTAATCTGGGCATACTCCAGAAATTTCTCGCCTGGCTTGCGGCCGGTAATCATTTCAAAGAGCAGGAAGGTAACGTGTCCGCCGTCCAGCGCCGGAATGGGCAACAGGTTCATCACGCCCAGAATAATTGAGAGGAAGGCAGTCATATTCCAGAAGGCGTGCCAGTCCCATGCTCCCGGAAAAATATTGCCGATGGAGATAAAACCTCCCAGCGATTCGTAAGCTTTTGTTTTTGGCGAAAATATCAGTTTAAACTGCTTTAGGTAATCTTTTACTGTATTCACGCCTTTTTTAATGCCTGCCGGAATGGATTGGGCAAGGGTGTAATTGATGGTTTTTGTGACCAGGTAGGCTGTTGCTTCCTTGTCAAATTCGGGATAGAAACCCAGCGTGCCGTCGCTGGCAACTGTCAGGTCCAGTGTTTGTGGCTGGCCATCGCGTTCAATTTGTAAGGCTACCGGTTCATTTTTATGATTGCGGATTGCGCTGGTAAGCTGGTCGTAAAACTCAAAACCTTGTCCGTTTACTTCAACAATGCGGTCGCCTTTTTTAAGTCCACCAAGCTCTGCTGGCGAATCTTTGTTCACTTTGGCAACACTAAATTTGGCAAAAAGCCTCGGTGTAACAGCAACTTCTCCTTTAATCAGGGGTACCAGGTGCTCATCCGAGATTTCAATTTTTACCTTTTCTCCATCACGCAAAACTTCAATATTGGGGGCCTTATCGAGAACTACCGTTGGTAGTATTTTGTAAAAGTCTTCGATGTATTGCCCGTCAACCGACAGGATTTTATCGCCATTTTGAAACCCAATGTTTTCGCCTTCCTCGTTCACCATAATCCCGTATTTCAAACTTTCGGTAGGCAAATATTCGCTTCCCCAAGCCCATAAAATTGAGATGTAGATGACGAAGGCCAAAATGAAATTCATCAGCACGCCGCCAATCATAATCAACAGGCGTTGGTAGGGTTTTTTCGAGCGGAATTCCCAGGGTTGTGGTTCCTGCGCCATGGCTTCTTTGTCCATCGACTCGTCAATCATCCCCGAAATTTTTACGTATCCACCCAGGGGCAACCAGCCGATACCATACTCGGTGTCGCCTTTTTTAACCTTAAAAAGTGAAAACCAAGGGTCGAAGAACAGGTAGAACTTTTCGACCCGGGTTTTGAAAAGACGGGCAAAGAAGTAATGCCCAAATTCGTGTAAAATAACTAATATTGAAAGACTTAATATTAACTGAGCAGCTTTTATGAGTACTTGTTCCATTCGTTTGTTTATCTGTTTTTAGCTTCTGTTTTTAATAATTGATGTTGTTAACAATCGGGTTTCCTTATCGGTTTGAATATAGTCGTTTAAATTGGGATTTTTTATGAAGGACATTTGTTGCATCACATCTTCAATAATATCTGGCATCTCCATAAAGCGGACTTTTTCGCGCAGCAAAGCCTGAACAACCACTTCGTTTGCCGCATTTAGGATGCAAGGCATATTCCCGGCCTGATTTAGCGCTTCGAAAGCCAGGGCCAGATTGCGAAAGATTTTGGTATCCGGCTGCTCAAAGGTGAGGGTCGGATATTTGGCAAAGTTGAAACGTTCAAAATTTGACGGCAAACGCTGCGGGAAGTGCATGGCGTACTGGATGGGCAACTTCATATCGGGCAGGCCCATTTGCGCCTTCATCGAGCCGTCACGAAACTGAACAAGTGAGTGCACAATGCTTTGCGGGTGTATCACCACATCAATTTGTTCGGGCTTCAGATCGAAAAGCCATTTGGCTTCAATCACTTCAAACCCCTTGTTCATCATACTGGCCGAATCGATGGTGATTTTTGCCCCCATATCCCAATTCGGATGTTTTAGTGCCTCGGCTGTTGTTACATGTTGAAGCCGTTCGCGGCTAAAACCGCGAAAAGGGCCACCGGAAGCGGTGAGGTAGATTTTTTCAATCTCGTTCATGTGCTCGCCGGCCAGGCACTGAAAAATGGCCGAGTGCTCCGAATCAACCGGGTATATATTTACCTTATTTTCAATAGCTTCGCGGGTAATAATTTCGCCGGCAACCACCAGGGTTTCTTTATTGGCCAGAGCAATGTGTTTTCCGGCACGGATGGCATTGAGTGTTGGAATCAGGCCAGAGTAGCCCACCATCGCGGTCAACACCATATCAATCGAATCCATTTGCACGATTTGCTCCAGGGCTTCGCGGCCCGCAAAAACTTTGATGTCTTCGCCTTTCAGCGCCTCGCACAAATTTTCGTAGCGGCATTCGTTGGCAGCCACAATGGCGTTTGGTTTGAATTTACGGGCTTGTTCAACCAGTAAATCAATATTGTTGTTGGCGGTCAGTACCTCCACTTCAAAATGATTGGGGTTTTGCTCAATCACTTCCAGCGCTTGCGTGCCGATGGAGCCTGTCGATCCAAGGATCGCGATTCGTTTTTTCATTCAGCTTAAAAATCTATGTATTGTTGAGGGTTTAGTGGCGTGCCTTTGTACCAAAGCTCAAAGTGCAGGTGCGGACCGGTTGTTAATTCGCCGGTGTTACCCATGAGGGCAATGGCTTCGCCGGCTTTCACCATGTCGCCCACTTGCTTAAGTAGCTCGGAGTTGTGTTTATATACCGAAACCAGGTTGTTGTTGTGTTGAATGTAAATAACGTAGCCGGTTTCGACTGTCCACCCCGAAAAAACGACAGTCCCGTCCAGGATTGATGAAATGCGGGCATTGGGCAAACCAACCACATCAATGGCAAAATGGCTGATGTTTTCGTTGAAGATCTGTGTTACCATCCCTTTAAGCGGGCTAAAGAAGTGAATATTTGACAGGCTCGACGAGTTGTTTGCCCCGTCTTCGTTCAGCCCCAATTGTTCTTCGAGCAATTGTTGTTTAAAAATGGAATCATGATTATAGGTTTGTCCGTCCAACTGGGCCGGCCTAAAGGTGGTATCCATGTCCACCTGCTGCGATTCGGGCACTTCGCCCGAAATAATTTGGTTGATGGTCCTGAAATAATTATCGCGCAGCTGAATTTGCGCTTCGAGCGAATCAACCATAATGGCATTTTTTACCATCAGGTCGCGCACGTTGCCCGATGGATAACCCGGGATAAACTCTTTGAGCGGAGTGAGTGCAATAACCGTAGCGGTAAGAATAATCAACCCAATTCCACCCAAACCGAGAAGCAAGAAAACATTGATCCGCGTTAACTTGGTACTCCAAACGGTCTGAAACGAGGTGTCGTTGTACATGATTAACCTGTACCGGTTTTTCAACTTATCCAGAATTTTCTTTTTTTTCTTTTCCTTCATGCACCTGATTTGAGGAGGCAAAATTAGCAAGATTAAGCGGATGCCTAACTTGAGGGGCTGAAATTAATACTTTTTAACGCGACCGAAAAATCAAAAAAAATGCAGTCACAATTTGGAAGTTGAGATAATAGCCCTATATTTGCACCGCGTTTGAAGGAAATACTTCACGCAAACGTTCAATAAAAGACTTCAAAAATATTAAAAATACACTGCGGGGTGGAGCAGTTGGTAGCTCGTTGGTCTCATAACCCAAAGTCCACACGTTCGAGTCGTGTCCCCGCTACTAAGCAAAGGAGAATCAAAGAATTGGTTCTCCTTTTTATTTTTCAGGCGATGGTGTTTTACGTGTATGTTTTATACTCGGAGGCGTACGATAAGATTTACATTGGGATGACCTCGGATTTGGAGAAACGTGTTTTCGCCCATAACAATTTGCCCAAAGGGTGGACGAAGAACTTTCCTCCGTGGAAGTTGGTTTTTAGTGAAGGCTATGCGGATAAGCCTGCTGCACTTAGGCGGGAGAAAGCCTTGAAATCGCATCAAGGGCGTGAATTTATTCGCTCCAAAATATTCGCAGATGAGTAGCTTGTTGGGTTCATATCCGGCAGCTGCCGGACAACGTTTCGAGTCGTGTCCCCGCTACTAAGCAAAGGAGAATCAAAGAATTGGTTCTTCTTTTTATTTTTCAGGCGATGGTGTTTTACGTGTATGTTTTATACTCGGAGGCGTACGATTTATTCCGTAATCTCGTTAAAATGATGTAATGCCCAATTAATCATCATTTCAATCGCCGGCATAAGTTCCTTCCCGGTGTTTGTTAGCG
>JBKEAN010000242.1:0-37684 GCA_047972415.1 Mangrovibacterium sp. | reverse complement strand
TTCATCTCCCAATTATAGTCGGGCGACCAATGCCAGTAAAGCACTTTTTGCCCGCCTTGGGTGTACCAGTCCCATTCAATGGTTTTCCACAGCTCGTTAATTTTTGTAATCAGGGTATTTTCTGCCGCGTCCGACGCATTGAGGTATTGGCGCGCTGCCAGCAAACCTGCTGCCATGAAGGATGTTTCCACTAAATCACCGCCATTGTCCTTTGTACTAAACGGGATCGCTTTTCCGGTACCGCCATTGAGCCAATGCGACCAGGCACCGTGGAAACGATCGGCTTTGCCCAAAAAATCGACAATGGTGCTAAGCCGTTCAAGGCCTTCGGCGCGGCTGATAAAACCGCGTTCCATACCAACCAAGATTGCCATTACACCAAAGCCAGAACCACCGCTTGTGACCGTTTCGCCCGAGCTGTTCCGTTCGCGAGCCAATCCGCTTACCGGGTGGCCAAAATCCCAGAAGTACTTAAATGTTTGTTGCTGCACTTTCGTTAGCAGCTCGTCGTCGCTCACCACCGGAAACTTCGGTGTTGGGTCAACTTCAGTATAGAAATTGAGATCCAGTCCGGCGAAAGATTTTCCAATCCGGTTACCCAGGTTCGTTGAAATTGAAAGTCGATATTTAGTGAGTCCGTCAAGACTGTTGTTTGTTTCAATGGTGATGGTTTTGCTGTCAAGCTGGGTGAGACCAAACGGCACCGCAGTTCCTGAGGTATTGGCAAAACTGGTATAGGGTGCCAAATCTTCTTTTAAGATAGCGGCATCGAATGTTAAGCTTAGCTGCGGCTTGCGGTCTATATGTTGAATTCGGGTTTGTGTATTGACCGCGACCCCCTCAATGGCCACCGAGGTCAGGGTGAGTGGTGGTACGAGTGTTTCGAAGGTGAAATTTTGTCCGGTAAAAGTTTCGTCATTCGCACCGGTCAGGGCGCTTCCGATTTTCAGGGTGTAGGTGGCTCCTTCATCAAACGGATCATGTTCCAGCTTAATGAGTTGATTCCCGCTGTAATAGCTAAATGTAACGGCTATTTGCTGGTTGGCACTGTTTAGTAACTGAATGCTTTGCTCGGCCGAAACGGTGTTTACGGCCTTATCAAACTTAATTTGAATGGGTTCGTCCAAAACAATGTTATTGCCGGAACTTCCGGCTGACAGGGCTGTTGACCCGATATATACATAGGTGAGCGCCAGTTTGCCGGGAGTTTTATCCGCAGACGGATCATCCTTGCCACACGAGGCAAAAAGCAGCAGAACGAACAGTGAAAGCAAGTACGTTTGACGCATTTTGAGTTGATTATACGTAAAATAGAAGATCAGTCCAATGGCTTAACCAAGCTGGAAGCCGGTAAAATACCCCTCCGCATTTGCGGAGGGGATTGTTAGGTATTTTTTTCTATAATCCTTCATTGCGAAGCAAGCTTACCTCTTCTTGGCTAAGCGCTTTGGGGAAGAAATACAAATCGTCCATCAATCCAGGTTCCGATTTGTGATTCCAGCCCGAGAAGTTTGGTGCACCCGACATGATTGACAAGTCGCCCACGTTTGCCCAGTTGAATCCGGAGAGGGAGCCTTGGCTAACCTGCACGCCATCCATGTAAAAAGCGGCACTAGTTGATGCAACCGATACGGCAAAGTGTACCCATCCGGTTTTTACCGTCGGATCGATAGTCGCCGGGGTTCCCGGGTTGAACCAAGTTGCATTGGTACCGTTGCCGGCAAGTAGCACAAACTTTTGGGAAGAAGCATTTCCTTCGCGGATAAAGCCGAAGCCACTCGGTTTTTGGGATGGGTCGCTTGGCGATTCCGGCGCGATTGCCAGAATACCGGCGCGGGTTGCCGTGGCATCAATTTTTAGCCAGAAACTTGTACTGAACGAGGTGCCGGTGGCCAGGTCTGCCGACGGGAAGGTCAGGTACGAATCGGTGGCGCCTTTATAGGCGTCGCCGCTGATGCCTGCTCCGTAGGCAAAGGTGGGGATTCCGACCGTTGTTGCCTCGTCGCCGCTGATGTTGTCTTTGTAATCGCCGTTAAAGTCCATGTAGAAACTGGCTTGTTCTTTCAGCATAATGGTTTTCACCTCGTCAGCAGTCAATTCTTTGGTGAAGATACGCAGCTCGTCCAGTAAACTTGCATCCGACAAATGATCCCAACCTGTCCAGTTTGGTGCACCCGACATGATGGAAATTTGGCTGCAATTGGTCCAGTCAATGCCGGTGATTGCAGACTCTTTTACCAAGGTTCCGTTAATGTAAACGTCGGCTTTGGTTGGCGAAATGGTGAAGGCAAAGTGGGTCCATTCGCCGGTATTCGGGGTCACATCGGCAGCCGTTCCACCATCAACCCAGGCATCAGAAGTTCCATTGCCCACATTCAGTTTGAAGCGTTGCGTTGCCCCGTCGTTTGAGGACTCGCGGAAGAAACGGAAACCTTTTGTGCGGTCGTTATTGCCCGATGCCGGCGGCGAAACCACCAGGATACCGGCGCGATCGTTCGACTTGTCAATCTTCATCCAGAAGCTGGCGCTCATGGATGTTGAGCCTTGCAGAATGGTTGACGGGAACGACAGGTACGAGTCGGTTGCGCCGGCATAGGCTGTTCCGCCCTGAATCCCGCTTGTAAAGGTCGGTGATCCAACGACCGTAGCGAGGCTAAGTGAGTTCATCTCGCGGAACTCGTTATTAAACGGCATGTAGAAAACTTCGCCTTCGTAAACCGGGGTGTAAGGCGGAGCTTTTGTAAAGTTTACATTCTTTGTGGTGGTATTGCCGTCGGTATCGGTTGCAACTACCGAAAACACGTGCGGGCCTGTAGCCACTTCGGTATAGGTATAAGTTTCTTTGGCAACGCGATAATCTTTAAAGCTCGAATAACTTGTTAACTCGGTTCCATCAAGTTTGAGTGAAATTGACGAAATTTCAATATCATCGCGAACTTCAAAATTGAAGGCGATGCTTGCCAGCGCTTCGTTGGTTTGCAACTCATAGCCTTCGGGCGGAAAGCTGACGCTTACGGCAGGGGCCGAAGCATCTTCACCCGGATCAACTTTCGAAATCGGGTCAAGGTAGTTCTGGTCGCAGGCGCTGAAAAGAATCAGGCTCAGCGCAACAATCAGCAGGTTTTTATATGTCTTCATTTTTGTTCAGTTTTAATTGATTCCATTTGCAAGCTGCGGTAAATTGGCTACCTGGTCGGCCGGGAAGGGCAGGTAGGCTTTATCCATCGTAAAGGTTCGGCCTTCGTACGACAGGGCCGAGGTATTCTGGGTCCGGATCATATCGTAGTAACGGGTTCCCCATTACATGGCCAGTTCGGCAAATTTTTCATCCAACACCTGGTCGGTTGTTACGTTGGAAAGGTTGCCCAAAGCCGCACGGGTACGAACCAGGTTCACGGCGTCGCTAGCCGTCATCGAGAGGGTGGTGGTAGCGCCGCGTGTCAGCGCTTCCGCATACATCAGCAGCATTTCGGCATAGCGGATAACAATGAAGTTTTTGTTGCTGCCATAGCTGGTACGACCATCAACTAATTCGCTTGAGGGTTGGCCATGTTTTCCGCTGGCAAAACTTGCCCGTGCGCTATTGAGGAACACGTCGCCTTCACGATTTTTGTTGGTAATCCACGAGGGGAGTGTGCCATAGGCCGTTTGCAACTCGGTAATACCCGTTGGGGTGAAAAGAACGCTGGTTTCCAGGCGAACGGTTTCGCCACGTCCGAGCATAAACCCGATATACTTCATGGTAGGCTCGTAAAAACCCCAGCCCGAACCGGCTCCAGTAACAGCAGGTGTCCAACTCGCGGGGCCAAACGGAGCCCAGAGGAAATTGAAAGTGTCTCCCTGGCCTTGGTTAAAGTCCGAATATTGAAATTCGAGGATGTTCTCGTTATTTAACTTACCTGCCTTTTTAAACAAGTGGTAGAAATCGGATGAAAGCGTGTATTCGTCGGAACGGATAATTTCCGAGGTGGCATCAACAACACCCTGATAATTCTCCATCTCTTGATAAGCCAAAGCCATAAGTGCATAGGCAGTATATTGGGTCATCCCACCTTTTATGTCGGTACGTTTGTTGGGGTTTACCGTGGGCAAATCGGGGATAGCAGTCGTCATCTCGTCAACAATGTATTGCATGACAGCCGCTTTGTTGCTCACCGGGACACTTTGGATGTTGTCCAATTGATCGATGATGATACAACCGCCAAAGGTCCGGGCAATGTTCAGGTATAAGTAAGCGCGGATGACACGGCATTCGGCGATGTATTGGTCAGCAAGCGCATCGTTACCAGCAGCCGGGCGGTATTTTTCAATTTCGTTCATGGCTGTAAATGTGGTAATGATGTCGCTGTAATGCAGTTGCCAAACCGAATTGGCATTCCAAGCACTTGCCTGGTATTTAAACTGATCCTGCTCCTGCATGGGTACCTGGTCACCTGCGGCATCAACATCGTCTCCGCGGATACCCAAGGTCACCGGCTCTTCCCAGCCACGATTATATAATTGGTAATAAGCTCCCAGCAAGGGTTTTATCATGTCGGCACCAATGGTGTAGTCCACATCTTCGGTGTAGGTTTTGTCTTCGAAGGCTTCGTCCAATTTGTCGGTACAGGCAGCAACCGACGCCATCAAGGCCAAACTGAAGAGGATTGGCGATGCATATTTTTTTAGCTGATTAAGTTTCATTTTCGTAACATTTAAAATTTAAGATTAAGGCCGATGGTGTAAACCGAAGGTACTGGGTAAAACTGGCGGTCGATGCCGTCGGGTACTTCGGGGTTGAAGCCATTGTATTTAAACAGGGTTAAGGGACGCTCGGCGGTTACATAAACCCGGGTGTCGGGCATACCCTTGCCCAAGAGACTGGTGCCTTTGATGTTGTAGGCCAATTGTACGTTTTGGATACGGAAGAAAGCTCCGTCCTCTACCAGGTAGTTGCTGAAGTTTTGGTTCCAGCCCCGGCGCAGACCCGATGCCGATGGGTATTTGTTGGATGTGCCTTCGCCGTTCCAAACCCCTGTGGCCAAATCGGCATCTACGTTGGTATCGTTGGTCCAAATAATTTCACCCCGTTTGCGGTTCAGGATTTTGTTTCCGGTTTGACCCATAAATGCCAGTGAGAATTCGAGGTTTTTGTAGGTCAGCCCCAGGTTTCCACCGTAATTGAATGTTGGAATGTATGAACCGAGGAAAACTTTGTCCTTATCATCAATGGTTTCGCTGTTGTCCTGGTCTTTGAATCTGAGATCGCCCGGCACAAGCCCGTTGGCAACGGCAATGGGGTCGGCATCAATCTCGGCCTGGTTTTGGTAAACGCCGGCTACTTCATAGCCATAGAAGGAGGCTAATGGTTCGCCTACCTCTGTGCGTTGGCGGAATTCGGCACTACCACCATTAATGTAGGCTTGTCCGTATAAATCGCGAGCCTGGTTTTTTACCGTGGCAATATTGGTGCTGATAGAGTACTGCCAATCCTGGTTGATTTTGTCACTCCAGGTCATCGCCAATTCAAAGCCCGAGTTGCGGATAACACCGGCATTTCGTTTTATTTCTCCCGACTGGAGTAGTAGCTTAATTGGAATAACAGCGCTTTTGGTGTCACGAACGTAATAATCCGTTTCAATGGTCAGGCGGTTCCGAAGCAGTTCTGCGGTAATCCCGATATTGGTTCCTTCTACTTTTTCCCATCTCAGGTAGCCGAAAGTGCTGGTGGTCGTTGTTCCGTCGGTTTGGATGTCGTCAATGGCCAGGTAAATCGGACTGGTTGTGTTCGCTCCGTCTTCTGGCGTGACTTTGTCATTCCCTAAAACACCCCATCCTCCACGGATTTTCAGGTAATTGATGAACTTCACATTTTTAAAGAAGTCTTCTTCTGAAACTACCCAACCCAAGCCGAAAGCAGGAAAGGTTCCCCATTTTTCCTGGTACTTCGAGCTACCGTCGCGGCGAAGCGTAGCATACGCAATATAGCGGTTGTCGTAATTGTAGGATACCCGGCCAAAATAGGATATGCCATAATAACGGCTGGCATCGTCATCGACAGTTTTCGAACTCTCTGTTGCAGATTGGCCGATGTACCAGGCATTCTCGTTCAAGGGAATGTCTTCGGCGTACCCTTTTAAGTAATCATACCATTCGTCGCGGAATGAGGTCCCAACCATCGCGCTTAGATTATGTTTTCCAAAGCTGTTGGTATAAGTCAGCGTATTGTCGAAATATTGGTTTATTTGAGTCTTGCGCTCGGAGGTGATACTTGAATGCTCTGATTTGGTGTCGTTTGTAACCCAATAGGGCAAGCCAACGTTTCTGGCTCTTGTAAAGTGCATGGCTACATTGTAAGCCGATTTGAAGGTTAGTTTTTTCGGCAACAATTCAAATTCGCCGTAAACATTGCTTTGCACCACGCGGAGATCTTCGCGGTTGTTGCGGTAGGCCAAATTCAGGAAAGGGTTTTGGCCGCCGCGGTAGCCCAGCAAGCGAGCGCTGGAATAATGACTCGGATAATCAACATCCGCGGCTACCAATTCCGCGTAATTTTCTTCGTCGTAAACCGGCAGAATGGGAACGGCATGGTAGGCGCTGAACCAGGCGGCATCGTCGCCAATGTATTTAACTCCATTGCTCAGGTTGAAGTTGGTTCCTACTTTTAGCCAGTTGGTAGCTTGATGGTCCAGCTTTGAATGAAGACTGGCTCGTTTGTAAGAGTTTTTGGTCTCCATCAAGCCGTCCTGTGCAAAATAACTGACCCCAATTGAATAGTTGGTTTTGTCGTTTCCGCCGGTAATGCTTAGATTGTGGTTTTGTTGCAGCGCGTGCGATTTCATCATCTCGGCATACCAGTCCGTATTTACATCCGGTATGTTCGGGTTTACCCGGCTACGGCCATAACGTTGCATGGCGTTTTCAATAAAGCTGATGTCGGCCGTTGAGCCGGTTTGATTGATGTAGTTGACAAATTGCTCAGCGTTGGCCATCTTCAGTACGTTTTGTGGCACTTGTACACCAACGTAACCATCGTAAGTGATGCTGGTTTTGCGGTTCAATGCACCTTGTTTGGTGGTGATCAATACCACCCCGTTGGCCGCCCGCACACCGTAAATAGCAGCTGCTGAAGCATCTTTCAATACCGATAGCGATTCAATGTCTGCCGGGTTCAAAAAATCGATGTTGTCGAAAAACGCACCGTCAACCACATACAAGGGGTTTGAGTCACTACTGCCCGGATAAGAGCCAAGCCCGCGAATACGGACAGTTGGACTGCCACCAGGTGCACCGGCGCTAACAATTTGCACACCGGCAACTTTTCCTTGCAGAGCCTGCATGGCTTGTCCGCCCGGGGTTTTCACCAATTCGTCCGATTTTAACGTAGAAATGGATGAAGTGAGGTCTTTTACTTTCATTTGTCCATAGCCAACGACCACAACCTCATCAACAAATTCAGTCGATTCGGATAAGCTGGCGTTGATAACCGATTTGCCGGCAACCGGAATTTCCTGCGAGTTCAGCCCTACAAAGCTGAATACCAAAGTTCCGGATGAAGGCGCTTCGATGTTGTAATTACCGTCAAAGTCGGTAATTGTCCCAAGCGTTGTGCCTTTTACCACAACACTGACCCCTGGAATGGGGCTGTTGTCGGAGGTCTGCGTAACTTTTCCAGTTACCGTGCTTCGTTGCTGTGCGTGCACAATTGCCACAGCAACGACGAAGCAAAATAGAATGATTAATTTTTTCATAAGTCAATTTTTTGAATCAGTTCCCCCAAAAGTAAAGGAGGCATTCGCTCCAATCGTTTTTTTAGCTACACCACTCCTTCTCTCGTAAATGTGAAGGGATTATTGTACCTCATGGATACTACACCATTTTGTTTTTTCGTTTGTTTTAAATTCTGTTCTATAATTAATTAGCTTGTGTCCGTTTTTAACATTAGGTTCCCGGAACAACAATATGATGTACAACATGTTTTTGTAAAGCCCCAAAAAAGTGTTTAATTCGACATGTTTCATTAATTAATCCCCTCTCAAAAAAGGATTTTTGGATAATTAACTTATCAATGAGAATTCAACTCCTTACACTTCTACGCAGAAAGAGCAGTAGGTTCGCACTGCTGTTCGCCTTGTTTTTACCGGTTTGGATACAGGCACAAATACCGTCGTATACCCAGTCTGCATCAACCGGAATAAAAAATTTCGGGCGGTTGAGTTATCAAGGTGCGAGTCAGAATTGGGCGGTGAGTTCGGGTACCGGTGGATTTGTTTTTTTTGCCAATAACTACGGTTTGCTTGAATTTGACGGAACCAACTGGCAATTGCACCGGCTACCCAACGAAACTATTTTGCGCGCAGTGCTGGCGGTGTCGGACAGTTTAATTTACACCAGCGGTTACCGCAAACTAGGGTACTGGACCCGCGATAAACGCGGCAAGCTGAACTACCATTCGCTTTACGAACAGGCAGAAAAGTACATTTTAAAAAATGATGAATTTTGGGATATTGAGGTTCACCAGGGAAAGGTATATTTCCACTCGTTTTACAGCTTGCTGGTGTACGAGAACGGGGAAATAAACCATGTTGAGTTGCCCGATTTTTCGGCAACGATGCAGCTAATTGGCGAGCAGTTAATTTTGGCGATTAAAGATCGGGGTTTATTCAAGTTTGAAAAAAATGGCTTGGTGCCTTTCTTGGTCGATCCGGTGTTCAACGGAAAAACCATTCGCTTTATTCAACCTTACCACGACGGGCAATTACTGATTGGTACCACGTCGCACGGAATCTACTTGGTTCGTGGAAAAACAGTGAGCCAGTGGCATCCGGAGTGGACCGATTTTTTTGACAAAAACGAACTGAACCGAGCCTGCTTGTCGGGCGGGGGCGATTTAATTTTAGGAACAATCCTGAACGGAATTGTGATTTTTGATAAAAACGAACAATTAAAAGCACAGTTCAACAGCAACGACGGGCTGCAAAATAACACGGTTTTAGGCATTGCCACCGACCAGTTCGATAATATTTGGCTGGGCCTTGACCGTGGTGTGAGTTTTATTGCAGGCTCGGTTAATACAGGTATCAGCATCGAAACAATCCCTAATATTGGCGCGGTTTACACGGCGGCTATTTTCAATGGCAACCTTTACCTTGGTACCAACCAGGGACTGTTTAAACGGGCATTGGAGAAGCATGAGCAAGCGTTTGACCTGGTTCCCGGGACACAGGGGCAAATTTGGGACAGTAAGGTCATCGGCAATCAATTGTTTGTTGGGTTCAATGAGGGTACAATGTTGATTACACCGGAAGAGCCCCGGCTGATTTCGACACGGAGCGGAGGTTTTTCGATTCAACAGGACAGTTTCGACCCCAACTTGCTGATTCAGTCAACCTACTCGGATTTGGTGGTTTACGAGAAACAAGGCAACAGTTACCGCCACCGGAATTATATCGGCGGGTTTAACGACCTGATACGCTACATCGAGATTGACCACCATGGCGCAATTTGGGCCAGCCACATGCACCGGGGTATTTTCAAATTAAAGCTTGACGACAAACGGACAAAAGTTGTGGACGAGAAGTATTTCGGGGAGCACTCTGTTTTTGGGAAAGACCACTCGCTGAAGGTTTTTAAAGTTGAAAACAGGGTTGTGTTTACAACCAACGACGAGCTTTATACTTATGACGATTTGAATGACAGCATTATTCCGTACGGTTTTCTGAATGCATCATTGGGGCAGTTTGCACGTTCGCACCGCATTGTGGAAGCGCCCAATCATCATTACTGGTTTATTACCGACAATGCTTTTGCGTTGTTTTTTATTAATAACAATACGGTTCAGTTGGTTCACGCGTATCCGTTCTCTGTATTCAACGAAAACCCGCTGATTGACGAGTTCGAGAATATTTACCCGATATCGGAGAAGCAAGCCATTGTTTGTCTCGAGGATGGGATTGCCTGGGTTGATGCAGGTTACCATGTAGCCGATCCGCCAATTTATCGGTTTCATCCCAACTTGCAGGAGATACAACTTCTAAACAGGGGCAATAACCGGCTTTACCCGTTATTGGACGAAAAACAGTTACAGGTAAAAAATGCTTACAATAACCTGATTTTCAAGTTTTCGTTTCCGCATTTTACCAACGATCCGGTTTACTACCAGGCGTTTCTGGAAGGCTTGAGCCAAGAGTGGTCGGAAAAAACACAAAGCCCGATTTTCCGTTTCGACCGTGTTCCGGCCGGAACGTACACGTTGAGGGTGAAAGCTATTGACAGCTGGGGATACCAGAGTCGCGAGTTTACAAAAACAATAGAAATTATGCCAGCCTGGTACAACTCGGTTGGAGGAAGGCTTGTTTTTATCCTGTTGATACTTATTGTTTTGTTGATAATACGGTGGGCCGGGATTAGGAAAATACGACGACAGGAACAATTGGAACACGACCGCCGCGAGCGCGAACTGATAAGATTGAGGAATGAAAAACTAAATGCCGAGGTAACGCACAAAAGCAAAGAGCTGGCAAACTCAACCATGTCGATGATTAAAAAGAACGAGTTTCTGCTCAACCTTCGGAAAATTGTCAGCGACCAAAAAGAGCAGCTGGGCTCGCGCTATCCCGATAAGTATTTCCTTCACCTGACGCAAAAAATTGACGAAAACATCGGTAGCCACGACGACTGGAAGATTTTTGAAACCAACTTTGAACAAGCACACGAGTTGTTCCTGAAAAAGTTGAAGGACGATTATCCCGACCTGACCAATAAAGACCTTCGCCTGTGCGCCTACCTTCGCATGAATTTATCGTCGAAAGAAATTGCTCCTTTGCTGGGTATTTCGGTTCGGGGGGAGGAGAACCACCGCTACCGCTTGCGCAAAAAAATGGGCATGGAACACGACGACACACTTATCGATTTCATTTTGAAATATTAGCGTGAGAAGTAGAGATAAGAAATCAGAAATGCTGTCAATAACTAATTTTCAAATGCAGATTTCAGTTTGATCGGATGGAGACTGAACTCCGTCCGTTTTTTGCGCCCTGTAGGCTGTTGGCGAAACGTTAAACATTTTCTTGAATATCCGGCTAAAGTAATTCGGGTCGTTAATGCCCACTTTATAAGCAACTTCGGTCATGGAAAGCTCGGGGTGTTCAATTAATATTTTCTGTGCTTCTTTTAAATGGATGGTATTGATAAACTCACTAGCACTCATATCCAGTATCTGTTTCAACTTTGTATGTAGCAAGGTGCGGCCAATGCCAAGCTCTTTGGTAAGTGTTGTTACTCTAAATTCAGGATTATTCATGTTTTGCTGAACCAGTAATGTCACTTTTTCAATAAACTGTTGCTCTCTGTTTTTAATCGGATGGTCAATATTTAGATTTCCAAAATGGATAAAATGCTTTTTAAGGTTTGATTTGGTTGATAAGATGTTTCGGATAAGCAAATCCAACTCCGGCAGATTAAACGGTTTGGTCAGGTAATAGTCGGCCCCTACTTCCAGGCTTTCCAGTCGTGTTTCAACGTCCGATTTTGAAGTTAGCATAATGACCGGGATGTGGCAATACTCGAAATTGGATTTTAGCGCTTTACACAGTGCTATCCCGTCCATTTGGGGCATTAACAGGTCTGTGATAATCAAGTCGGGCATGTGTTTTTTTACCGATTCAAGGGCTTCCAATCCATTTCGGGCGTTTGAGATGGTGTATTTTTCTTTAAAGTGTTGAGACAAAAATTTCAATAATTCTCTATTGTCTTCAACAAGCAAGATGTCAAATTCCTTGGGTTGTTTTTCTGTTTGGTCCCCATCCTCTTCAAAAGATGATTGAAGCATCAGGTTATTAACAATATCCCGGTTGAAGGATATGGAGTCCCATATATCAACGCCTTTTTTCTCTTCTTTGTAAGGTAATTTTACGACGAAAGTAGTACCAACGTCTGCTTTACTTTCTACAGAAATGTTCCCGTTAAGGTATTTTACCAGACTTTGCGTTAAAGTTAGTCCTACACCACTTCCGGTATATTCATGTTGTTCATCTTCAATTTTATAGAAAAGGTTGAAAATTTTATCGATTTTTTCTTCACTGATACCATTCCCTGAGTTGAATACTGTTATTTGTAGCCACGATGTATGTTCCTCCACAATGGTTTCAACCCGTAGGGTTATTTCGCCATAACGAGGGGTATATTTAAAAGCGTTGCTCAATAAGTTGGAAAGTATTTTCTCCAGCTTATCAAAGTCAAAATTTAGAAGAAGGTTTTCGCGGTCTGCAATAAAAATGTACTCCAGATCTTTTTGAACAAACAAGGTGTTGAAAGCAGAAAAAACCTCGTGTAAGAATTGGATGACATTTCCCGATTGTAAGCTAGGTAGGGCATGATCGGTTTCAATTTTGCGAAAGTCCATCAGTTGATTAATCAGGAATTGGAGCCTCGACGCATTGCGTTTCAACGTAAAAATCCGGGTTTTTAATGCTTCTGGCAAGCTTTTATCCGAGAATGAAGCATCCAACGTTGCCAATATGATTGTTAGGGGAGTTTTAAACTCGTGCGAGATATACGTAAAAAAATTGATTTTGTGTTGGTGTAATTTATTCAAATTCTCTTTTTCTATTTTCTCAATTTTCAGGGCCATTTTTTCTTTGTATCTTATCTCATTGTTCCGATAAAGCAAGTAAACAATGCCTGATAATAACAAAGCATAGATTAAATAGGCCCAGTATGTTTGCCAAATAGGAGGGAGGATGATTAATTTTATGCGTCGTTCCTTGTTATTGGGGTAATCATAAATATTGGTGGCTTTTATTCTAAAATAGTATTGTCCCGGAGGAAGGTTGGTATAAGTTGCACTTTGGCTTTTATCTGCTGGTTGCCAGGTTGATTCAAAACCATCCATAAAATAGTAGAAATTGTTTTTTCCTTTGGAGTAGAAGTCTAAAGCAATAAAATCAAAGCTGATTACATTTTGATTGTACTTGAGAACAATTTCGTTGGTTTGATCAATATCTTTTGTCAACACCGATTTCTCGCCAGATAGCACTGGTTCGTTGAAAAGTTTGAAATTGGTGAAGTGAATAACAGGTTCCGATTCGATTGTTTTTACATCATCGGGGTTGAAATAAGTTAATCCGTTTACAGCACCAAAATACATTGTCCCGTCCGCAGCTTTGAAATAAGATTTATAATTGAACTGGTTTCCCACCAATCCGTGGTCCGCAGTGAAATTCCAAATTTCTTCGGAGAGATAGTTAAATTTCGAAATCCCTTTATTTGAACTTATCCAAAGGTTGTGGTGGTCGTCCTCCAAAATGCCATAAATCACGTTGTTGGGCAATCCGTTTTTCATGTCATAGGTTGTGAATTTTTGGCTGTCCGGATCAAAATGCACCAGTCCTCCCCCACGTGTGCCGAACCAAATTTTCCCTCTGGAATCAATAAGGTGACAAATAAAATGATTGTTGAAAATACCTTCGATACTATCGGATACAAAATGACTAACTTCATCTTTTTCTGGGTTATACCGGTATAAACCGTGGTTGTTGTTGGTACAAAACCAATAGTTTTTCTGCCTGTCCTGGAAAATATCATAAATAAATTTACCTCGGAATATCTCGGGCTTAAACCGGGAAAACTGCTTATCTTTTTTATCAAAACGGTCAATTCCTGTCATGGTGCCAACCCAAAGTACGTCCGACGAATCGTTGAATAACGAAAATACGAAATTGTGAATCAGCGATTTTGGATTTCCCGGGATATGAGAGTAATTCTGGACTTCGAAGTTTTTTGGATTAATCCGGTTGATTCCACCCATAAAATTCCCGGACCAAACATAGCCCTCTTTATCGTAGGTTAACGCATGAACATTGGAGCTGATTTTAACATTGCCGGGTTGTGGCGTGTTCAGAATATGTTTAAACGACCTTTTTTGTTCGTCTGCGATTGCAATTCCGGCATCTTCGGTAGCAAACCAGAATTTCTCATCGGGACCTATCATAATCTGGCTGATTGCTTTTCCCTTTAAGTCGCCTTCATTGATTCCCGGTTTTATTGTTTTAAAGCCGGCCGAAATCGGTTCATAATAATTCAGGCCGCCAAAGTAGGTTCCGAGCCAGACAATGTTTTCGCGGCTGCTAAATATTTTATAAATGGCATTGTCGTTGATTGAAGATTTGGAGGGGTCGAAAGATTGTGTATAATGTTCGTAATTATGTGTTTCAAAGTTGTATATAAACAAGCCTTTTTCGGTGCCAATCCAGAATAAACCGTTTTTATCTTCCATGATGGCACGGACGTAATACATGGGGTGGTTATCGCTTACCAGAACTTTTAAGGGAATTTTTCTGAATTTACCGGTCTGTGAATCTAAAAAAAGTGCCCCGTCTCTGTAGGTACCCACCCATAACCTGTTTTTTGAATCGACCAGGATGGACGAGATGGGCGAGGGGATATTATCAGGAAGTCCATTCTGCTTTACAAAATAGGTATTCAAAAGTTTACCATCTTTATCGAAATTGAAAAGCCGTTGACCTTTGAATGCCCAGAAATTTTTTAACGAGTCTTCTTGCAACCCATTCATTTGGGGCTCGAGCGGAAGGCGCAATTTTACCTCCCCATCGGCTGACAGCCGGAAAACACCAGTGGCGGCTGAAACCAAAATATTCCCATCGGCTGATTCAAAAATATCACTGATTGCGCCAAGCGACTGTCCATCTTGTTTGATTGTAGTGAAGTTGTCATAATCCGGGTTGAAAATACACAATCCTCCTGCCGTCCCCACGAACAGCCTGCCGTTACTGCATACAAGCAACGAACGTATTTCGTTGGATGGGATGGAATGATTGTTTTTTTCAGAATAATATACTTTGAAATTATAACTGTCGTACCGATTTAAGCCTTCAACTGTTGCAATCCAAATAAACCCGTTGTGATCCTGCTCAATATCGTAAACCGTGTTATGAGAGAGGCCTTTCTCTGATGTGAAACGTTGAAACTTCTTATCAACGCCCCAAAGATTACTTTGGGAGAGAATAAGAAAAATTAAAGGTAAAAAGATTAGTAGTCGGTTCATAGGATAAAAAAAAGCTCCACAACAAAAGCACACTCTAACCCATCAAAAACTGTTTGCTTCATTAGCAGAGAGCTCGCGTTTAAGTTCAGGTTAATTGGGCAATGGAAAGATGCGTATCTTTTTTAGAACAATCTTCCCATTAATCCGAACGAAATTCCTAAAAAAAAACGTTAATCCAATTTATTTTTAGAAAAAAAACTACTTATGACAACACACGGTAAATGCCTTGCCTTTTTTGTTTTCCTGTTTTCGATGATAGGGTGTATTAGTTCGTCCACCGTAAAAAAATCCGGACAAAAGGAAACGGCCTCGTATTTTAATAATCTGGAGGGGCTGGTTCCCGATTGCGCAGATCCGTATATTCTCAATTACGAAGGGAAGTATTATCTGTATGGAACTGGTGGCCGACAAGGGATTCGGGTATATCAGTCCGATGATCTTGCTAATTGGTCGGGTGCAGTTGGTGCTACCGATGGTTTTGCGCTTGATTCGGCCCATGTTTGGGGAAATCACTCGTTTTGGGCTCCCGAAGTTTATTTTATTGACGGGAAGTTTTACATGTTCTACTCAGTTATGGAACATTTGGCTATTGCCGAAAGCGAATCTCCGTTGGGGCCGTTCATCCAGAACGAAAAGAAACCACTTCACTTAGATATCCGGGAAATCGATTCGCATTTATTTATTGATACGGATGGTAAAAAGTACCTCTACTTCGTCCGGTTTACGGGCGGAAATGAAATTTGGATGGCAGAGATGCTGGATGATTTGTCTGGGATAAAAGAACAAACCCTAACCCGTTGTTTCGGGGCATCGGAACCTTGGGAACGGACAGCCAGAAAACCTGTTGCGCGCGTTGCCGAAGGGCCATTTATGCTGAAACACAATAACCTGTATTATTTGTTCTATTCGGCAAACCATTTTAAAAGTCAGGATTATGCTGTAGGTTATGCCATTTCAGAGTCACCTTTCGGACCCTTCCGTAAGTACGAAAACAATCCGGTACTGGTTGGCGATGGCCAAACGATTTTCGGTACCGGGCACCATTCATTTTTCAAATCGAATTCGGGGCAGATGTACATTGTTTACCATTCGCATAAAAGTGGCGAAAGCGTTCAGCCAAGGACAAGCTGCCTGGATAGGTGCGGATTTGAAAACGATGGCAGCAATAAGCCCGATAAATTTGTGGTTTACGGCCCCACCACAACTCGCCAACCGGTGAAATAGTAGAAAGGTTACAATACCGGTTCCGGGCAACGGATGGATGATTGCCAGTAAAACCTCACCACACCGCTTCGGATAAATGTTCGCACAATAGCATTTTTGTTCTCTTATTCGAAAGTAGAGCGCTGATGTGGTGTAGTTTGAACAATGATTGTAAAAGTTGAATAATAGTCCAGAAAATAGTTTTGGCAGTATTCTATTTTTAATGGCGTTTTAAACCTAAATCTAAAATTATGAGAAAAATTCTGATTGTGCTATTCATGTTTTTTTCCTACTTTATTTCCTATGGGCAATCACATTCGGGAATGGTTACGGGTAAGATTACCGATTCGTCAGGCGAAGCAATCCCCGGAGCAACGGTTCTTGTGAAGGGAACTACAATTGGAATCGTAAGTGATGTTAACGGAAACTATTCACTGAAAGAAGTTAAACCAACCGATATATTAGTATTTAGCTTTATTGGTTACAAAAGCCAGGAGATTGCGGTTGGAAACCAAAAAGTAATTAATGTTGCGATGACTTCTGATGATGTGGCTGTGGAAGAGGTTGTGATTGTTGGTTACGGTACACAAAAGAAGGAGAGTTCGGTCGCTGCCATTTCTCAGGTTGGTGGTGATGTACTGAAAAAAGCAAGTACAGTATCAATTTCCAACGCACTAACCGGTCAGGTACAGGGGGTTTTTACGGTTCAAACAAAAGGAGAGCCGGGAAACGATGCTGCGAATGTTTTTATCCGCGGCAAATCGTCATGGGTAAGTAATAATCCGCTCGTACTGGTTGATGGTGTCGAAGGTAACTTTAACGACATCGATCCAAACGAGATTGAAACCTTGTCGGTATTGAAAGATGCTTCGGCGACCGCCGTTTTTGGGGTAAAAGGGGCAAACGGTGTCATTCTGATTACGACCAAACGCGGACAGGAAGGTGGCATTAAAATAACTTTCAACTCGGAGTTTGGGTTGAAAAACCCATTGCTTCGCCGAAACATGTACGATAGTTATGCCACCGCCCTGATTATGAACGAAGCCTATAAAAACGACGGAAGCTGGAACCTGTTGCTTTCTGATGAAATCCTTGAACACTACCGTACGCAGGACATGCCCTACTTATATCCGAATACAGATTGGGCCGATGTATGTGTGAAGGATTTTGGGTTTACACAAAAACACAATATAAGCGTGTCGGGCGGTTCAAAACATGCCCGTATTTATGCCTCATTTTCGTATTTGTACGACGGCGATATTTTGAAGACAGTAAAACAACCCGAGTACGATCCGGCCTATAAATTTAATCGGTACAACTACCGTGTAAATATGGATTTTGATATTACCCCAACAACTATATTGTCGATGAATGCAGGCGGTTATGTGGGAATCAAAAACCAACCGAACGAATCTGCTTCAATCCGCACATTCCGGCCAATTTTTATGTTAGGACCAATGGTTATTCCTAACGAGTACCCTGCATCTGTTTTGGAACAATATCCCGACTTGGCTCATCCCGAAGAAACGGGAGCCCGGCCAGCTACTACCGGGATTATTAATGCAAACAACCCCTACAACGCGATAAACTATAGCGGGTATAAACAAACCAAATCGACCGGTTTGGTAACAACCTTTGTTTTGAAGCAAAAACTCGATTTTATAACAAAGGGCTTGTCGGTGCAGGGTAAAGTTGCTTTTAACCACGATGAGGCCTATTTGAAGTCATATAATCTTGATAAAGTTACTTACCGCCTGTTGTCGAATGGCACGTGGCAGCGTTTTAAAGGCCGCGATAACACTGATGGCGAAGGTGCCGAACTTCCGATTATGCCCGGCACCGAGGAAATCACCAGCAATCCCTTCCGAAGTTGGTATTACGAGGCTTCAATGAGTTACGACCGTACATTTGGCAACCACAATGTTTCGGCATTAGTTCTTGGGCAAAGGCGTACCTGGCAAAGTGACGTCGCTTTTCCCCACTACGAAGAAGGTGTTGTGGGACGTGTAACTTACGATTTTAAAACAAGATACTTGTTTGAGTTTAACCTGGGGGTAAACGGTTCCGAGCAGTTTGCTCCACAGAACCGGTACGGGATATTCCCTTCGTATGCTATGGGTTGGAACGTACATCAGGAGAAGTTCATGCAAAAACTAAGCCCTGTGATTAACCGGCTAAAAATAAAATATTCGTACGGTGAAGTCGGTAGCGATAACGCCGGTGGCCAGCGTTGGTTATATACCTCTTCCTACGAAAATGGAACGACAAACCAGGATGAATATAAACCCGGAACAGCAGACAACCCCGGTACTAGCTTGACCCCGATTGTCGAAGGTGACGTGGCGAACGAAAATGCCACTTGGGAACGGGCTACAAAAAGAGACTTAGGTATTGAACTGGGATTCCTTAAAAACAACATGTTTTTGCTGGCTATGGACTTTTTTAAGGAAAACCGCGATCACATCTTGTTGAGCCGTTTATCGTTACCTGCCTGGTTTGGTGTAAATGCAAAACAACAAAACCTGGGAGAAACAGAAACAAAAGGTTACGAGGTGGAGTTGAAATTTACGCATGGAAGAACTGATGGCCTGCTGTACTGGGCAAAGGCAGGAGTAAGTTTTAGTGATAACCGGATTATTTTCAGGGATGAACCTTACTATAAACCGGAATACCAAAAAATGGCCGGCAGGCGGATTGATCAGTTTTTTGGATATGTAACAACCGGATATATTGATAATGTGGATGAAAGGGCTACGGTACCGCGTTACGGTAGCGGCATTGTTGGCCTGGGCGATGTTGTTTACACCGATTTTAACGGCGATGGTACAATTGATGCAAACGACGTAGTTCCAATGGGCTATGCCGGAAGCTACCCATTATATTTCTATAGCTTTTCGAGTGGGTTTACCTGGAAAAATTTCGATTTTGATTTTACATTTCAGGGAGCAGCAAAAACTTCGCGAACGATGGTCGATGCCTTCCTTTGGCCTCTGCACCGCCTGGCCAGCCAGTATTTCGATTATCAAAGCGATTACTGGACCCCCGATAACCTGAATGCCCGATATCCGGCGTTGCACATGGATGCCAACCGGGTACAGAATAACATCAGCGACGGTACAAAAACAACGACCAGTATCAGGGATGCGTCTTACCTCCGTTTAAAAACGGCACAGGTTGGTTATTCCATCCCGAAAAGCTTTGTTTCGAAATATAAGATTGAACAGTGCCGGGTTTATCTCCAGGGAAATAATTTAATTACCTGGGCGCCGGATTATCCGATTGGCGACCCTGAAGGAACTGATGCTGGTAATGGTGATCTTACATATGGTTATTATCCGTTAATCCGAAGAATTACACTTGGCTTACAAGTAACATTTTAATCAATAATACGGAACAATATGAAAATACATAATATATTATTTCCCCTTATCCTGGTCGTATTCTTCTCTTCGTGTGATAGTAATTACCTGGATAAAATGGAAGAATCTGAAGGCTATGATTTTGCCGATGTCTTTCAGGATTCAACGAACTTTAAGAATTTTAACGACAAGCTTGTTGTTACCCCCATGCTGAAGCGCCATCGGAATGATGTCAGGCCACTTGGCGATTTTGACGATGTTTCCGACAATTCAATTTCCGGGGCTAACTGGACAGGGGTTCCCTCGGTGCAGGCTGCGGCCGGTGATTTTTATCCAATGAGGACAAACGGAAATGCCGTAATGTGCAATAACGATACCTGGGGAACCATTTGGAACCAAATACGGGTAGCCAACCTGTGCATCCGAAACATCGATTATTATCCCGGAAGTATGTCAACACGAAATGTTATCCTGGGCACCAGTTACTTTTTCAGGGGCTATGGCTATTTCGAGCTGGTACGTCGTTGGGGCGGAATGCCTTATTTCTATCGTCCGATCTCGGCGGATGAAAACATGGATGTGCCAAGGCTTCCGTACCAGGAAACCATGTTGCTGGCTGCTGCCGATTTAGACAGTGCTGCAATGTACCTGAAACCCGTCATTCCCGAGAGTGACTGGGGCAGGCCAACCCAGGTTGCCGCTTTGGCCTATAAAGCGAAAGCGCTGGTTTACGCTGCAAGTGAGTTTGCAACAATGCAGTCCGGTGCGAAAACAGACCTGTGGGACGATGCCGCACTGGCAGCCGACGAAGTGATAAAAATTGCAGAAGATAATGGATACGGACTGGCTTCGATGGACAAATACTACTACATTTTTAAAGAAAACGAAGAAGAAGTTTACACCAAAGAGATATTGTACGGGCGCCGCTACGACCATACTTGGGCTTCCAATTCGTATAAGCAACGTTACCGCCCACCAGGCCAGCTTTCGGGACAATATGCAACGGCTCCTAACCAAAAGCTAGTTGATTGTTTCGAGATGCAGGCAACCGGTCTTCCAATCGAAGATACGGCATCGGGGTATGCCCCGCAGAATCCCTATGTAGGTAGGGATCCCCGATTTGTACAATCAATTATAACCAATCGCCAGAAAGTGATGGCCAGAACAATGGAAATCTACGACAGGGACGAAACCAAAAACCCCACTACCTTGGGTTCCAGGGATTTGGTTTATGCAGACGGACAAATCAGCATGGGATATACCAAAACCGGGTACTACAACAATAAATGGATGGGACAAACTTTTAACGCCAACCTGGATATGCACTACCCCGAATTAAGGATGTCGGACTTGTACCTTCTGTTTGCCGAAGCTGCCAACGAAGCATGGAGCGATCCAACACAGGTTAATTCATCGTGTAAGTATTCGGCTGAAGGAGCTTTAAACGTTGTACGTACCCGGGCGCAAATGCCAAATATTGCATCCAAGTTTCTTGCAAAAGATGCATTTCGGGAACGGGTTCGAAATGAACGCCGGGTAGAGCTTTGTTTCGAAGATAACCGCTTGTTTGATATTCGCAGATGGCACATCGCCCATTTGCCCGAAAACAGGGATATGTGGAAAATGGATATTGCAAAGGTAGCCGTTAGTGCACAGTACCCCACCGGATATCGCTATACACCTGTGCTTTACCAGCAAAGGGTTTTCGAAGAAAAACACTATTTGTTTGTTATCAAGTTAGATGATACCCGGATTGGCCCTAACTTTTTACAAAATCCAGGCTGGTGATTTTATAACCCAATCAAATCTAAGCAATATGAATTTACATAAAAATATACTTGTCTTATTCAGTTTTTTATTCCTCTTCAGCGGACTGGATTTGCATGCGCAGAATGCGAATAAAAAACAAAAGAATATCAAGATTTCCGTGGAATCGAAGATTGTGAACCAAGACGATATTCCCGTTCCGGGAGCCAGGGTCTATTCTTCCGAATCCAGAATGTACGCCAATACATCGGACGAAGGGACATTTCAGCTTAAAACGTCAACAACCGATATGTTGGTTATTAAGGCCGATGGATACGAATCGACGACAATAGCTGCAACGGATGAATCGATAAAAGAAAGGAAAATCGTTCTGGTTCAGGAAAAACCGTTAAGCGGTGAGAATAATCAAATTATGTTGCCTTTCGGCACAACAACCGAACGCCGGACTGTGGGAGCATATTCCGTGGTTAAAGGCGAGCAGCTGGAGAGTACTCCAACCATGTCCATTCAAAGTGCCTTGGGCGGAAGATTGAATGGCCTGTTCCAGCTACAAAACACACTTGTACCGGGATGGACCAATCATACCATGTTTGTACGGGGTGGTTGGGGCAATTATATCACCATGGTGGACGGTGTGGAGCGCACACTGGATTATCTTGAACCGGAGGTTATTGAAAGTGTAGAGCTTTTAAAGGATGCAACAATGAAATCGTTGTATGGGGGCTTGCAGGCTAACGGTATTTTGCTGATTACCACCAAACGCGGAAAAGCTTTTGAAAACAGTGTCCGTGTGAATGCCGAACATGGTATGCAAACGCCGACACATTTGCCGAAATTTCTGAATTCGTACGATTATGCGACCTATTACAACCAAGCGCTTGCAAATGATGGTTACGCGCCAATGTACGATCAAACGGCTCTGGATGCCTATAAAAATCACACCGATCCAATTTTATATCCCGATGTTGATTACTACAAGGAGTTTTTAAATAAGAGCTTTAGCATGACCCGCATTAATGCGCAGTTGAGCGGTGGTAATGATAAATCGAGGTACTTTGCCCATATCGGTTATCAGGCCAACGGAGGGTTGGAGAAATATACCAAATACCCAAATTCGGATGATATTCTCACCGTGAGAACATCGATTGACATGGAAGTAGTGGATTTTATTACAATGAACGCTGGCTTTAACGGGGTTTACCAGGTGAAGGAGTGGCCGAATATATCAACTCAGACCTTCTTTCAACCCCTGGCAGAGCATCATCCCAACGACTACCCGATATTGATCCCGGGAGAAATGGTTGGTCAGGCCGACAAAGAGTACGTTATTGGTGGTACTGCCGAAAAACAAAACAACCCTTACGGATTACTGACAGGACGGGGTTATGCCGAACGCCGTTACACCTACATTCAGTCGGATTTTGGCTTGACCTTCGACTTGAATCGCTGGGTGAAGGGATTAAACGTGAAGCCTTTTGTTTCGTTCGACGTTTACAACGTGGAAACAGCGACCAAAGGGGCAACATTTACAGTGTACGAACCGATTTATAACACGACTTCCGGAGAAGTGACCTTCAACCAGTGGGGTACAACCACGCAGGCAACCAGCCAAACCCGCTCAAATGCCGAAGTTCAGCGTAACTATGCTTTGAATGTGACTGCAAACTACGACAGGACATTCGGAAACCACGACATTAAAGGGATTCTGAATTTCTACCAGTCACGGAACGAGATTCGTAATGTTAATGAAGATCCACGCCGGCAAAACCTGGGATTACATGTGAGCGACATGATTGCGGATAAATATATTCTGGAAGTAAATATCAACCGAGTTGGCGTTACTTCTTTTTCAAGAGACAACCGTTATGGTTATTTTCCCGCTTTTGGCGCCGGCTGGATAATTTCCGAAGAAGCTTTTCTTTCAAATGCCCGTGCAATTGATATGTTGAAATTGCGGGCTTCCTACGGAATTCTCGGTTCAACAACTTATACCGCAGAGGGTGGATTCTCAACACACCTGTACCAAGACATATGGAACCAAAACGGTACCATCAACCTGGACGGTGACAACTACCTGGTATCGATGACTAAAACCGGGAATCCGAACATTGGGTTTCAGAAAAGTTACGAGTTTAACGCCGGTATCGATGCGGTACTGTTCAAACGGTCGATGCGGATAAGCCTGGGGTACTTTAATAACATCAACGACGGTTTTATTGGCGATCGCGGCAATATTACACCTGGCGTTATTGGTAAAAATGAGGCGCTTGCATTCTGGAACTTCAGAAAATTCGGGTTGAAAGGCGTTGAAGGCGAGTTCTGGTACCAGCGGTTCATCGGGAATTTGGAACTCAACCTGGGCGCAAATATGACCTATGGCATTTCAAAACGCATTATCGATGGCGAACCTAATTATCCGGCAGATACGTTTGGCGGGTTAATTACCCAGGGCCGTCCGGTTGATGCAATTATGGGGCTCGAAGCTATTGGCGTTTTCAGCGATGAGTCCGACATCGACCAGTCGCCCCTTCAAATGTTTGGTCCGGTCCGCCCTGGCGATATTAAATATGCCGACAACAACAGTGACGGGTATGTTGATGAGCGCGACAGGGTAGAAATTGGTAATGGACTTCCGCGGATCCAATACGGAATTAACCTGGATTTGAAATTCAAAGGATTTAATCTGAGTGTTTTAGCTTCGGGCTACGGCAAATACAACCGTTTATTGGATACCAAATATTACCAGATTTACGGAAACAGAAAGTACTCCGAAGTGGTGCTTAACGGGCTGCCCAACGGCAACCCTCATCCGAAGCTGTCGGTACTTGCAGTCGAAAACAATTTCGTGAGTTCCACTTACTGGATTGTTAACGGCGCGTTTATGAAACTACGGAATGTTGAACTGGGATATACCTTGCCACACTCCCTTACGCAACGCTTTAGCGTGAATGATATTAAGGTGTTTGCACGAGGATACAACCTGGCAACACTGTCGAAAATTAAAGACCTTGATCCTGAAAGCCTCGATGCCGGTGTCGGGAACTTCCCGTTATGCCGGACACTTTCAGCCGGAATTTCAGTTTCATTCTAGCCTTGAACAACATAAAACCATCAAAAAAAAATGAAAAGATTATTCAAATACAATATACTGGCACTGATCCTTGCGACTGGATTTGGGTGCTCCGAATATCTTGATCCCTCGCTAGACGGGTCGTTGACAGAAGAACAGGTTTTTGGGAACGATGCTTATTTTAACGGCGTACTCAATACTGTATATAACAGCCTGCCAGATGCTTACAATTACATGTTGGATTGTGCAACCGATAATGCAGTTACCAACGATTATAGCTCCGACTATTTTAAAATGGGGACTGGCGCATTGCGCCCGAATATGAACCCAGTATCCAACTGGGTGAATGCTTATCGCCAAATCCGTAGGATCAACCAGTTCCTGGGAAAGATGGTTCTGGATACAACCGGGACCAAACCTTTCCTGACCCCGGTACGGTTTGTACGGCTTGGAACTGTGGCCGACAGTATCGACAATATCAACACGTTTTACCGGATGCTGGGCGAGGCTTACTTTCTGAGGGCCTATTATGAAGCCGATTTGTTAAAAGTTTATGGAGGAAAGGCAGCATCCGGCGAATTTTTGGGAGTACCTATTGTTACCAATGTCCTGTATGTTGAAGAAAACCTGAACCTTCCGCGCAATACTTACGAGGAATGTGTGCAACAGATAAGCAACGACTGCGACAGCGCAATTAAATACCTACCGGTTGAATATACAGGTACTAACGCCGTATTGGGGGCCACAATGAACGGACGTGCAAACGGTATAGCAGCAAGGGCGTTGAAAGCCAGGGTATTCCTTTATGCAGCCAGTCCCGAGTTTAATCCCGAAAACGATTTGTTAAAATGGGAGCGGGCGGCAGTTGCTGCCGCCAATGCACTTACCGCAATCGGAGGCTTGAAAGATCTTCCTACAATTGATAACTATTATTTCAACCAATTGAATAATAAAGCTTATAACATTAGGGATATCTTCCTGCGGGGAAATGTTCTAAGTGGCAACCGGGATTTGGAAAACAACAATTATCCGCCTTCGATGTATGGAAGCGGACGGGTAAACCCATCGCAAAATTTAGTTGATGCATTCCCCGACAAAACCGGATATCCGCTAAGTGCGAGCACGGTGTATAGTGCTTCTGCCCCATATACAAACCGCGATCCGCGGCTCGGCCTGTTTGTTGCGGTGAATGGTACAACCATAGGCCCCTCTGGTTACCACACCATTGAAACCTATGTAGGTGGTGTTGATGCGTACAATCCGTCAACAAACACTTCACGCTCCGGGTACTATCTGAAAAAGCTTCTTAAATACGGCAGCGTTAGCCTGATTCCGGGGCAGTTGACAGGTACTGCACGGGCAGTCATTCTTTTGGGAACACCTGAGTTATACCTCAATTTTGCCGAAGCTGCTTTTGAGGCGTGGGGGCCAACCGCCGATCCTAAAGCATACGGGTTTACAGCTGTAACCGTAATTCAGCGAATCCACAAGCGCTATGGTTCGGGCGACGGTTACTTGAACACAATAGCTGTAAACAATGCCGCCCTTTTCAGAAAACTCATTCATAACGAAAGAAGATTGGAATTGTGTTTTGAAGGGCACTATTTCTGGGATGTACGGCGATGGGAAGCAGGCGAAAGCCTGTCCGGTATAAACGTCGCTGTAAATGGAATTACAATCAACAAAGGTTCCACCGGGGATTTGAGTTACAATATGAATGTTGAACTGGAGAAAAGGTTGTTTAATTCTATTTATATGCCAATTCCGTACGACGAGCTGTACAATGCACCGGCATTGGTTCAGAATAAAGGATGGTAACCGTTATAAACATTAATCAAATTGAAAATGAAAAAGAATAGATTCATTTTATTGATATTGACCGTAGTCCTGGGTTCCTGCGGGTTTGATGATGAGGTTGTTTCCTACGACTATACATCAGTATATTTTTATAACCAGAATTATAACCGCAACATTGTCGTTGGTGAAGGATTGAAGCTGAAAGCCGGGATCATGTTTTCGGGATTGATTAATAATAACCAGGCGCGTAAAGTACAATTTACCATCGACCCCTCGGTTGTTACCGATGCAACAAAAACAGTTCTGCCTTCCAGTTACTACACCCTGTCAAGCAGTTCAGAGATTGTGGTTCCGGTAAACGAGGAGCAAGGTTACGTTAGTATTGCGATAGACTCAGCAGCTTTTTTAGCAGATCCGAAAGCATTGACAGGCGAATATGTTATCCCGTTTCGTTTAACCAGCTCAACTGATGTTGATTCAATCAACGCCGCAAAAGATTACATGGTAATCGCTGTCAGCTATTGGGCCAAGCAACATGGTAACTATTATTATTCCGGAAAAACAATCCGAAAATCGGGCGGAACAACGGTTGATACCCTTGTTTACGAAAACAACACCACCATTCTGGAAAGCATCCGTGCCTTGATAACTGTGGGGCCAAAAACCTTGAAGCTCGTCCCCGACGCCTCAGCCGGTAGTAAAGATCCCGCGAACGGAAAGTTCTCGTTTAATGTTGAAGTTCCGAGCCTCGGAGGTGGTCAGGTAACGGTAAGTACCGGTTCAGGATCGGCAATTACCATTATTCCCGATGGTACTTCGACTTATGATGAGCCCACAAAAACATTTTACCTGAGCTACAAATATAATAATGGAACCTATGATTGTTTTGCCACCGATACGCTTGTATTCCGGAACCGTGTTCGCGATATACAAGCCGATGGACAAGGGGTGAACGAATGGAGAGGTTTCTAGCAGAGTATTATCATTAAATAACAGATTAATAATAAATAAGGAATGGCATCCCGTCAAAGCTTACCGCCTGTCGGGATACCAATACTTGGGTCGCCAATGTCGGGGGCAGCTACCATCTAAAGCTGATTTAACGACTTGTGGCAGAATAATATAAATAAAGATTAAATATGAAACGACTGATTATTTTACTTGCGTTTTTTGTAACATGGAACGCGAAATCTCAAGATTATTCCCCCGTCAAGGGAAAATTAATGACTGAATGGGGGGAGCGGGTTACCCCCGAGAATGCCTGGCGGGAATATCCCCGACCTCAACTAAAACGGGCAGAGTGGCAAAACCTCAATGGTTTATGGAAATATGCAATTCTTCCTAAAGACGAGCAGCAAGTTAAAAACTTTGATGGGAATATTTTGGTGCCTTTTGCCGTGGAATCTTCCTTGTCTGGTGTCGGAAAGAGCCTGTTGCCCGATGAAAAGCTCTGGTACCAAAAAAAATTCAGCATTCCTGCCGGATGGAATGGTAAAAACATTGTGTTGCATTTCGAGTCGGTCGATTGGGAAAGCACCGTATGGTTGAACGGAAAACTGGTTGGTACCCACAAAGGCGGTTCAACGGCGTTCTCGTTCGACATTACAAAATATCTGAAAAAAGGGGAGCAAGAGCTGTTGCTTTCTGTTTGGGATCCAACCGATACCGATTCCCAGGCCCGGGGAAAACAAGTGCTCGAGCCGAAGGGGATTTGGTACACTGCAGTTTCCGGAATCTGGAAAACGGTTTGGATTGAACCCGTAGGCAAAACAGCAATTAAATCGGTTTATCCGGTTACCGGTACCGATTTGAAAAAAGTGACCTTGCATACCGACTTTACCGGATTGAAAGGAAATGAAAAATTAGAGGTAAAGGTCTCAAAGGACGGTAAAACAGTACTCACCAAGGAATTCGGGGCCAGCCAGGAAATTGTTCTGGATATCCCTTCGCCTGAACTGTGGAGCCCGGAATCGCCTGCATTGTACCAGCTTGAATTGTCGCTTCGCGGAAGCGGAAAACTTTTGGATCAAGTCGGGTCTTATTTTGCCATGCGGAGAATTGCCAAGGTAAAAGACGAACTGGGATTTGAGCGGATTCAACTTAACAATGAACCCATTTTCCAATACGGTACATTGGATCAAGGCTGGTGGCCCGATGGTTTGCTCACACCTCCGTCCGAGAAAGCAATGCTTTACGATATGGAAGTGTTGAAAGATATGGGATTTAATATGTTACGTAAGCACATCAAGGTTGAACCTTCACTTTATTATTATTATGCGGACTCATTGGGACTACTGATTTGGCAGGACATGGTTTCCGGTTTTGAGACCGCAAAACGGTCGGCACAACATGTAAGCTGGGATGCAACAACCGATTGGGCACGTCCAAAAGAATCGGCCGGACAAATTGAGTTTGAAATGAAGGAAACAATCGATCAGCTCAAATTTTTTCCAAGCATTGTTAGCTGGGTTATTTTCAACGAAGGTTGGGGACAATACGAAACCAAACGGGTAGTGGAATGGAGCATGGATTATGATTCTACACGGATTATCGATGGAGTGAGTGGCTGGACAGATCGCGAAGTAGGACACCTGAATGATGCCCATCAGTACCCCGGGCCGGGAATGGAACCTGCCGAATTAAACCGGGGCAGGGCTATTGTTCTTGGAGAATTCGGAGGGCTGGGTTTGCCGGTTGAAAACCATCTGTGGAACCCCAACATGAGAAACTGGGGCTATCGGACCTACCGTTCAGAGCCGGAACTCATTAAAGAATACACAAAACTGATACATAACTTGTATCCATTGCGGTATAAAGGGTTAGCTGCCGCAGTTTACACCCAAACAACCGATGTGGAGGGCGAAGTAAACGGGCTGATGACCTATGACCGGAAGGTGATAAAAATAGACCCTGAAATGTTGCGGATATTACATGCTCCGCTCTATTCAACAGAAACCATCCGCATTAAAAATGTTGTACAGGATTCGCAGATTAACGCCCAAAGCATTCGCTATACGAAAGCAAATCCAGGAAAAGATTGGCTTTTGGGGGCTGGGGCCAGCAGTTTCAGTTCAGTACAAGGACCGTTGAATGTTGAAAAAGGAGAATCAGTTTGGTCTGTTCAATCGTTCGATTTGAACGAGGTACCCAGTGGAATTTCATTGAAAATTCTTGCGTTTGGTAATGTGAAAGTTTACCTGAACGGAAAGCTGGTGTTGGATAAGCGGGTTATCGGGAAACGACATTACGAAGATTTTAATATAAGTGAATTTTCGGAATACCTTAAAAAAGGTAAGAACCTGATAGCCGTGGAAGCATCGGATTTTGAAAATGCGGCACCTTTCGATTATGGCGTTTATGTTTATTAGTGAGGTCGAAACTAGATAGGATGAGGATTAGTCATGGCCTTACCGCCTTAAACGTAAGGCTTGGCTAATTTTATTTCATTTAACCGCTGTGCCTGTGCCAAATGTTCCCGGTGTCGGGTGTGTGTAACGTGGCGATATAAGCCAACGGTCAATTCAACTCGGACTATTGTGGCAAAATTGCATCATGTCGGATTAGTTGTGCTGTTTGTGTTGCTGATACAATGCGGCAACTATTGCCGAGGTGGTGCATTCTGAAACTGTAAAACTAAAAACCTATGAAAAAACTTGCATTCTTTTATACCTTGCTCTTTTTAGCCCTCTTTAAAACCTTCGCTACCAATCAAAAGCCCAATATCCTGTTTGTTTTTATTGACGATATGGGCTACGGGGATTTGGCGTGCTACGGGAATCCCGTTCACGAAACCCCCAATATTGACAGGCTGGCGGGCGAAGGCATCCGTTTTACCCAGTTTTATGTCAATGCACCAATTTGTTCTCCCTCCAGGGTGGCGGTAACTACGGGGCAATATCCTTACCGTTGGGGCATTTCGTCGTTCATTAACGATCACCAGGCGAACTTGAAGCGGGGAATGGAGGACTTTTTAAGGCTGGAGGCCCCTTCGCTTGCACGTAACCTGAAAAAGGCTGGGTATTACACTGCCCACATTGGAAAGTGGCACATGGGCGGCGGGCGCGATGTTGGCGACGTACCTTACATTACGGAATACGGTTTCGATGAATCGGTTACCCAATTTGAGGGAATAGGGGAACGCTACCTGGCCACCTACGAAACCCTAAACCTGAAAGACAGCACCCGGAACCTCGAAAAAATGTCGGCCGCCTTGGGGAAAGGTGAAATTCACTGGATAAAAAGGGAAGACTGTACCGAAAATTTTGTAACGCTGGCCATTGAGGCCATAAAACACGCCCGGCACGCAGGTAAACCATTTTACATTAATCTTTGGCCCGACGATGTGCACACGCCCAGCGAACCTCCCTTGGAATTTCGGGGCGACGGGGGCGAACAGGCTCTCTATTCCGGGGTGATTAAAGAAATGGACCGTCAGTTGGAACGAATTTTCAGCTTCATTCAGAGTAATCCCGATTTAAGGGAAAATACACTCATTGTATTGACCAGTGACAATGGCCCGGCCAAAAATGTAGGTTCTGCAGGAGTGCTGAGCGGCCATAAAGGCAATTTGTATGAAGGCGGGATCAGGGAACCACTCATCGTTTGGGGGCCTTCATTTATAGCCCGGAATCAGATTGGGGGCACAAATTCAACCACTGTAATTGCCGGGATTGATTTAGCTCCGTCCATTATTCACTTTGCGGGGGCAAAAATGTTTGGTAATGAACATTTTGATGGCTTGGATATGAGCCGGTACATGCTGGGCTTTGAAACCACAAAGCGGAAGCAACCAATTATGTGGCAAAGGCCAACCGGAATTACGAATATGGCAAAAAATAAAGATAATCCGGACCTGGCCATCCGTGAGGGTGATTATAAGCTTCTTATCAATATTGATGGCTCAACCCCGGAGCTTTATAACATTGTTTTGGATGAAACAGAGTCGAAAAATATTGTTGAAAACCACCCGAAAGTTGTTTCCGAAATGAAAAAGAAAGTTTTAAACTGGTATGCCCAAATGCCTCAGGTTATAAGCCACAACAACTAATTCGAACGTAGAATGTCTTTTAAAATCAACAATATAAAAATCGGAACAGATGAATAACTGTAGAATTATTTTGGGTGTACTTGTGTTAGTTATACTATTGAACCCGGTTCAGGCACAGGAGAAAAAACAACATCCGAATATCATCATTGTCATGTGCGACCAGTTGCGTGCAGATCTTGTCAGGCGCGAAGGATATCCCCTAAACACAATGCCATTTACCGATAAGCTGGCCGAAAGCGGGACCTGGTTTAATCGCGCATACACTTCGGCCCCGGCGTGTGTCCCGGCCCGTACTTCCATGCTTACAGGCCGTTTCCCAAATGCTACCCATGTCCGTTCGAACCATAACGCCAAGGATGCTTTTTTTGAGAAAGACCTGTTTGACCTTGCTCGCGAACAAGGTTACAAAACTGCACTCATCGGCAAAAACCACACCTATCTGACAAAAGAAAAAGTTGATTATTGGGATACGTACAGTCACGAAGAAAAACAATCGAAAGATAAAGATGAAAAAGCTGCTGCGTTTGATAAATATATGAAAAGCCTGAAAATGTACACAAATCTGGAACCCTCTCCAATGGGCCCCGAAGAACAGCTCCCACACCGCATGGTCAATGATGCATCGCAGTGGGTTGGGTCACTTTCAGGACAGCCTTTTTTAATGTGGTTCTCTGTGCCCGAACCCCACAACCCTTATCAAACATGCGAACCCTATTATTCCATGTTCCCGCCCGAGTCGTTGCCCCCAATGTTGACCACCGCATCAGATCGGCATTCGAAGGGTAGCGAATACGAATTGTTGGCCGAAATGATGAATCGGGGACATGTCGGGTACGAAGAAAACTTGCAGCGGTTACGTTCAATTTACCACGGAATGATGCGCATGATCGATGATAATTTGGCCAGATTGGTAAGTGAATTGAAAAGGCAAAATGTATATGATAATACCATCATCGTATTTGTTGCCGATCATGGCGATTATGTGGGAGAGTATGGATTAATGAAAAAAGGGGTTGGTTTGGACGATGTGCTTGCCCGCATCCCCATGCAGTGGAGCGGCCCGGGCATACAGGCAACTGGTCGGGTACATGATGCCCATGTTAGCATCATCGATATTTTCCCAACGATATGCGAAATAATGGACGCCCCAATACCGAATGGAGTACAGGGCCGGAGCTTATGGCCATTGCTGCAAGGGAAACCATACCCGAAAGAAGAGTTTGCCAGTGTTATGGTTGAAGATGGCTACGGCGGCATGTATTATACAAAAGAAGACGGAACTGATTATGAAGCAGAAGGTGCTTTATCTGAAACACCTGGTTTTTTTGATGAATTAAGTACATGGACACAAAGTGGCACCATGCGTATGCTTCGCAGGGGTGATTGGAAGCTGGTGTATGATATGGATGGCAATGGGCAACTTTATAACCTGTACAAAGACAAGGCAGAAATGAATAATCTGTTTCAAGAAAAAAAATATGAAAAAGTAAAAAACGAAATGGTTGAATTGCTGCTGAGATGGGATATTTCTACCGGGGACGCTTTACCGCTTCCAGCCAAGCGTTACCGTTTCAAAACAAACGAACATAATTATTTATTCAAAAACTAAACGTGTGTTTCTGGCATAGCAGAGCAAACCAATCGCTATGCCGCAAAACCAGTCCATTCAACCAGAACGACATCATGAAGAATAAATTTTTTTATATCGTAGTAATAATCTGCACCGTTTTGAACTCAAGCGCTCAAAGTCACGACAAACCAAACTTGGTACTGTTTTTGGCCGACGATTGCTCGTACTACGATTTGGGATGTTATGGTAGTGCCGATTCTAAAACACCTAATATCGACGAATTTGCCACCGAAGGCATTCGTTTTACGAAAGCTTACCAGGCAGCGCCCATGTGTTCGCCAACACGGCACAACTTGTTCACCGGTATTTGGCCGGTTAAAACCGGTGCCTATCCGAACCACACAATGGCTAAAGAGGCGACATTAAGCATTGTTCAGCAGCTGAAACCTGCAGGTTACCAGGTCGCTTTAATCGGAAAATCACATGTTCAGCCAGAATCGGTGTTCCCGTGGGATTTGTATGTTCCGCTAACAAGGAGCAACGATATTAATTTTGCCGCAGTTGATTCGTTTATTAACGTCTGTAACACGAATGGCCAGCCATTCTGTCTTTTTGTGATGTCGAACCAACCGCATACGCCATGGAATAAAGGGAACCCAGCCATGTTTACTGTTGAAAAGATTAAACTTCCGCCCTTTTATGTGGATATTCCTGAAACAAGAAAGCACTTCGGTAAATACCTGGCCGAAATAAATTACATGGATGGCGAGTTTGGAACATTGCTGGGCAAGCTTGAGAAATATAAGCTGGTTGATAGGACTGCAGTAGTTTACTTGAGTGAACAAGGCAACAGTCTCCCCTTTGCCAAATGGACCTGTTACGATGTTGGAGTCCATTCGGCCTGCATCGTTCGGTGGCCCGGAAAGGTAAAATCAGGAGTTGTATCCGATGCTATTGTTGAGTATGTGGACATTGTGCCGACTTTTATTGAAATGGCTGGCACAAAACCAGTTGGCCCACTTGACGGGAAAAGCATGGTACCTTTGATAACTGGAGAAACTAACGAACACAAACAGTATACTTTCTCGTTACAAACAACACGCGGAATTATTAAAGGTAGCGACTATTATGGAATCCGTTCGGTAGCAGATAAAAAATACCGGTATATCGTCAACCTGACTCCCGAAGCGACCTTCAGGAACACGGAAACAGAGAGTAAACTTTTTAAGCAATGGAAAGAAATTGCGACTGGTGACACGCATGCAACTCTGATAACAGAAAAATACCAGCATCGTCCGGCAATTGAATTATACGACTTGGAGAACGACAAGTATTGCACGAATAATATTGCTGAACGCGCAGAAAATAAGCCTGTTATTAAGCGGATGGATAAAGTATTGAAAGACTGGATGTCATCCTGCGGAGATAAAGGACAAGCCACCGAAATGGAAGCTCTCCGGCATTTGTATAAATCGTCGGACGGCGACAACGAAAACTAAAGCATTTGAATTAACAATGACAGTCGGACTATGAAAAAATCAACAATTGTATCGCTGATAATGGCTTTTACACTGCATGTTACTGCTGCGCAAAAGCCAAACATCATCCTGATTATGTCGGATGATATGGGCTTTTCAGACCTGGGTTGTTATGGCGGTGAAATCCACACGCCTAATCTGGATAAATTGGCCCAGACCGGTGTGCGGTTTACCCAGTTTTACAATACAGCCCGCTGTTGCCCCACAAGAGCGTCATTACTGACAGGCCTGTATCCCCAACAGGCCGGTATTGGGCATATGACCCGATCTCCCGAGAACCCCGAAGATTATGACATTGGCCTACCCGGTTACCGGGGCGTTTTAAACCGAAATTGTGTAACCATTGCAGAAGTGTTGAAAGGGGCTGGTTATTCAACGTTGATGACTGGTAAATGGCATCTGGGAATGAATGCAGCGGATGAGTGGCCACTACAACGGGGCTTTGATAAGTATTACGGTATTTTGCCCGGTGCCTGTAATTATTTTAAGCCTGAACATCCAAGAGGAATAACTGAGGGCAACGATACCATTTCTGTATCAGATCCTGATTATTACACAACGGACGCCTTTACCGAAAATGCAATCCGGTTTATTGGGCAATCACAAAAAGAAAATCCCGACAAACCGTTCTTCCTGTACTTGGCTTACAATTCTCCGCACTGGCCGTTGCAGGCACCAACGGAAGATATAAACAAGTATCGCGGCCGGTACAAGAACGGTTGGCAGTCACTCAGGGAAGAACGTTATAAGCGGATGGTTGAAATGGGAATTATTGATTCGGGTTGGGAACTCTCACCGCAAGATTCAAAGGAATGGGATTCGTTGACTGATGAAAAGAAAAAAGAGATGGAGCTTCGCCGCGAAATTTATGCGGCACAAGTTGACCGCATGGACCAGAACATTGGGCGGTTGGTGGACTATCTGGAGCAAAACAAGCTTATCAACAACACCGTGATTGTTTTTATTGACGACAACGGCGCCTGCGCCGAGGGCGGAGAATTGGGCGGTGGCCCTGCCCGTCAGCTGGAAACACACGAGGGCTATTTTCTTACTTACGGACAAGCTTGGGCCAATGCATCGAACACCCCGTTTAAACGCTATAAGCACTGGGTACACGAGGGTGGAATTTCTTCTCCAATGATTGTTCACTGGCCAAATGGAATCCAGAAAAAGGATGAAGGCAGCTTTGTTCGGCAATACGGTTTTTTACCCGATATGATGGCCACTTTTGTCGATTTAGCAGGAGCAAACTATCCCTCAGAATACAACGGCAACAAAATCCATCCGCTCGAAGGCAAAAGTATGGTCCCACTTTTTAAAGGGAAAGACAAACCGGTGCACACCGAGCCCATTTTTTGGGAACACGAAGGCAACAAAGCAGTGCGCCAGGCCAACTATAAACTGGTGATGGCATGGGATGAAAAACACCCGGATAAATGGGAGTTGTACGATTTGGATAAGGATCGGACCGAGATTTGTGACCTGTCGGCACAGATGCCTGAAAAAGTAGCTGAAATGAAGGCGATGTGGGAGAAGTGGGCAAGCCGCGCTTTGGTGGAACCTTGGCAGAAAGTAGAAGAATTGGAGAGAAAGCAAAGAGCAAAAAATTCAGGTAAATAAACACAGTTTGGTATGAAGAGAATAAAAGGATGTTTGTTATTACTTGTTGTAGCCAGTTCACTTCAGGCAAATCCGTATCAACCGTCCGATGGTAACCAAGGGCCGCGCAATATCATCATCTTTATTGCCGACGATTTGGCACGCAATGAGTTGGCTTGCTATGGAGGCGAGAACGTCAAAACGCCAAATATCGATCGGTTTGCAACAGAGGGAGTCCGGTTCGATAAAATGTATGCTTCATCAACGATGTGCAGCCCGGTAAGGGCTTCAATATATACGGGTTTATATCCTGTACATAATGGTATGTATAAAAATCATGGCAGTACCAAACCCGAGGTAAAAAGTATTGCACATTATTTAAACGAACTGGGCTTTAGGGTTGGTATAACCGGTAAGACACATGTGCGCCCCGCATCCGTGTACTGTTTCGAGAATATTGATGGTTTTGAACCAAATTGCACAAAAAAAACAGCTGATTACACACTTGGAGGGATAATTGATTTTATGAAACGAAAAGATAATCAGCCTTTTTGTCTTGTAATTTGCAGTACACTTCCTCATGCTCCCTGGACTGTTGGCGATTCGCAACAATTTGACCCTGCAAAGCTGAAGCTACCCCCTCACTTTGTGGACAATGCAGAAACAAGGGAGGCTTTTGCCAAATACATGGCCGAAGTATCGGCATTGGATCAACAATTTGGGGATGTGCTTGAAGCATTGAAAAAAACGGGAAAAGAGGATGAAACCTTAGTGGTGTTTAGCGGTGAACAAGGGCCACAGTTTCCCGGCGGAAAATGGACAAGCTGGGACTACGGCCAGAAAAGTGCTTTTATCATAAAATCACCCGAAGATTATTTGCGCAGCAAGACTACAGACGCAATGGTTCAATACGAAGACCTTTTACCGACATTGATTGAATATGCGGGAGGAAAAGTCCCCGACAAGATGGATGGTGAGAGCTTTTTGCCGGTTTTGACCGGTGAAAAATCCACATCGCGAAAATGGGCTTACGGCATACACAACAATGTGCCCGAGGGGTCGCCTTACCCGATACGAAGCATACGTGATGACCGCTATAAACTAATTGTAAATCTGACTTCTGAAGCCAGTTATTTCGAAAAGCATTTGATGAAACCAAATGCCGATTCGTACTGGAATGCCTGGGAACGAGATGCACAAACAAGCGAAAAAGCAAAATACTGGGTCGATCGCTATGTAACAAGACCAGAAATTGAATTATATGATACCGAAAAGGATCCATGGGAATTAACGAATCTCGCATCGAACAGGAAAATGAAGCCAATTATTAATAAAATGAAAAAAGAGCTTTTCAGTTGGATGAGAGAGCAAGGAGATACCGGAAAGGCACTGGATATTCAAAAACAGAAAAATGAATGATATTTTATAAAGGGTGAAAATCACTACTGTCCACTTAGATTAAGCTGAGTGACAGTTGTTTATAATTCAGTTCTTTGACATTATTGTAATCTATATTTGCAAACAGCTCTTTTACAGGTGTTTTGTCGAGCAGGGATATTCCCAGTACCTGTAATATTTCGTAGGTCGAACGGTCGATTTTGAGGTCATGACCAACAATCGACACTAAGCAGTACGAGATAATTGCAGCGTAAACTTGGATTTTAACCGCGTTTTCGGATGTTCCCCAAAAG
>JBKEAN010000021.1:0-9763 GCA_047972415.1 Mangrovibacterium sp. | reverse complement strand
TCCTGACTTCCGCACTGGGACACCCAAATTAAAATTCGAATAAGTTGGCAAGGTATTTTTGCTCCTGCGAAAGCAATAATGTTCTCTCTAGTAGCTTACTGGCTGGTGTCTCAACTTTTATTGTGTAAATGGTTTTGGCAATTTCGATAGCTTTTTCTGGGCTCAGCGTTGCTCCCTTAGCTTTTAGTTGCCTATCCAGTTCTTTGTAGATTTTATATGCTACGAAGGTTATGCAGATGTGGGCCTCAATTCGTCGGCGGGCCCGGTGGAACACCGGCCGGATTCTCAAATCGTGCTTTGAGATACGGAATGCTTTCTCGATTTTCCATAGATGACCGTAGTTCCCGATAATTTGTTCCTTGTCCAGTTTAGTGTTGGTCAGGTAACCTTTTAATCCATCCCATTCGGCATCCTGGTTAAATTTTGCCTGGTTTATGCTTACGGTAATTTCACCTTCCAGTTTTAAGTACTTGTTGTAGCCTCGGTTGTTAATGCTTGCTTTGGTGAGTTTTCCCGAGCGGATTTTCTTTTCCAGCTTCTTTAACCCACGTTCCCGGTTGTAACGGTCTTTGGCCGCCCTTTTTTCAGAATAGCCAATAATTAGCCTCTGCCCGCCATCCTTCTCTATAATTTTGCTCTGCCCTTCACTGAGCTGGAGTGAGGTGATCTTTTCTTTTATTGTAGCGGATTCAGATTTAATCCTGGCTCCCAGGATAAACTCATAACCCTTCCGTTCCAGCTCTTCAATATTTTTAGCCGAGAGCAAGCCCGAATCGGCTATGATGACCAATTTATCGAGCCTGTAACGTGTTTTAAAAGCATCAACGACCGGGAGCATGGTATACCCTTCAAATTTATTCCCTTCAAATATTTCGTAAGCAAGCGGATACCCGTCGATACTTACCAGAGGGCCCAAAACAATCTGAGGGTTCTGGTGCTTCCCTTCCTTGCTGAAGCCTGTTCTTCGAAGTTCATCCTCCTGGTCTGCCTCAAAGTAAAGCGTGGTAACATCGTAGAACACAATATTCATTTTCCCTCCCAGTAACTTGAGCGTGTGCTCATAACTGATTTGCTGAGCCGCTTCTTTTTGAGTGTTGTATAACTTATCCAAATAACGATAAATGGCGTCTTCGTCAAACTGCTGACCGTGGTATTTTCTCAAGTAATCCACCGTTTTAAGTTTGCTGACCGGGTAGCAAATACGCGCCAAAACCAGCTGGCGGAACAAGACATCCGGAATTTGGGCAAAGCCTATCTGATCAAACAGCTTACCAAGTAACAACTCTATTCCTGATACCGAAACCTGTTTGATACCGGATAAAAACTGCTCAAAAAGGTGTACTTCATCGGTAAAGTCAAATTGACTTTGCCCCGCATAGCTGGTAATCCAATTCAAACCCTTCCAATAGAGTACATCAACCTGTTGTGGATCCGAAGAACTCCCAATCGTTTGAATAACCCGGTAAGACCCACTGCTTTTATCAATGACCTGCACACTGATAACGCCACTTTTGTTCCTCTTTTTCCTGACATACATGGACTAAAAGTACCCAAATTCATCATTGGGACACCCAAAACGACTCATGCCAATCCATTAAGTATTGGTTATAAGAAACTTAACTATTAATCATATTAAAAACGCGGAAGTCAGGAAAAGGGTTCCCAATAACAAGATACCCTCTAATACGGTCATTTGTTATCGATCAATTTAACTATAATTCAATGGGCGTTCCGTTGTAGAAGTCCAGTATTTTTGTCCGGAAAATGTAATCGTACTTCGATTGGGCCAAATCGCTTTGGGCTTTGGTGAGGTTATTTTTTGCCTGGTTGTATTCCACCGAGTTTACCATGCCCACGTTGAATTTTTCTTCGGTATAGCGAAAAGCTTCTTGCATCGATTCCACCGCTTTGGAGCTGGCCATGTATTTTTTCAAAGCGGCAACGGCATTGGTATAGGCTTGTTCAATATCCTTGCGCAACAGGTTTTTGGTATTCTGTACGTCCAGTTCCTTGTTCAGCAAATCAATTTTGGCGTTACTCACATCGGTCCGTGCCTGCAGTTTATTAAAGATTGGGATATTCAGATTAAACCCAACACTATAACGACGGTTATTTTTAAACTGCTCATCGAACGGAATCCTAACCAGCGGATCATCCAGCGAAGTTCGCCCATAATAGTACTTGTTGTTGTACACATTATAATAATTAGCCCCCATCGACAGCGACGGGTACAAGGTACCTTGTGCAATTGACACCTGTTTTTTCGAGCTTTCGAGCAATAATTCGGCACTCTTTATCTCGGGGCGCATTTGCACGGCATTCTTAAATACTTCCATCGAGTTGAGCATGGTCCGGTTGGCAGTAATCACCGGCAAAACCGGCCTGTCAATCACAAAACTCTGGGTTGAAGGAAGTTCGAGCATTTGGTACAAATTGAGGTACGCCAGTTGCTGGTTGTTTTCGGCTTCCACCAGGTTTAGTTCTTCGTTGGCCAGTTGCGCTTCAATTTCGAGTAAGCTACCTTTGGCTATACTACCCGCTTTGACCAGTTTGGTTGTGCGGTCGGCCTGCAACCTGGTCACTTCCATTTGATCCTTGGCCACTTGAATAAGCTCATCATCAAGCAAAATACTGAGGTATGCTGCTGCAATATTCAACATTAAATCATCCTTGGCCTTCTGCAAATCCTGCAATTTAGACTGGAAATCGAAATCTGCTTTTTTTGCCGAGTTTGTCAGGATTAAGCCATTCAACAAGACAAAACTCGCGCTGAACGACCCATCTGTCGAGTTCGAGTTAATCACATCATAAGTTCCGTCGGCCTGTTGCGAACGCCCAAAGTTGAAGCTGTTCGACAGGTTTCCGCTAAGGCTCGGCAGCCGGTTGTTCCGGGCCTGGCGCAGCTGATTACTGTAATATTCGGAATTGAGCTGTTGCTGTTTTACGGTGATGTTGTTTTCCAGCGCATAGTCGATGCACTGTTGCAGGCTCCACCGTTCCTGCGCGGTAGCCGAAACGGTTATCAGCAGCAAAACAACCAGTATGGTTTGTTTGAAACGTATCATGGTAACAAATTTTAGATTGAGCGAATTTAACGATTTAATTGAAGCGATTAGCCTTGCGCTTTAGTCTCTTCTTTTTCCTTTTTGGGGTCGATTTTTTCGCCCTTTACCTTGTCCTCTTTAGTCAAACCCGAAATAATCTCAATGTTAATCCCGTCGGATAGGCCTGTTTTCACCTTGCGCTTCTCGTACAGGTGTTCGGCTTCGTTGGTCAGCACGTCCACATAGGCCGAGTCGTTCTCAAACTTCAGCATACCTTCCGGAATCACCATCACCGAGTCCCTGCGCTCAAGCACAATGTTTGCATTGGCGCTGTACCCGGCTCGGATAAACTGGTCTTCCTTCAGGTTCACATCGGCCTTGATTTCAAACTGAATGGCACCATTTTCCTCTTTCCCTTTGGGAGCAATGTAAGTCAGCGTTGCAGCAAACTTATCTTTTTCAATGGCGCCAATCTCCAGTTCAATGGGCATGCCTGCCTTAATTTTTCCCACTTCGGTCTCATCAACATTCCCCTCGAAAATCATATCCTGCATGTCGGCAACGGTGGCAATGGTGGTACCGTCGTTGAAGGTATTGGATTGAATGACCGAGTTTCCCACTTTAATCGGCACATCAAGCACCATCCCGTTAATGGTTGAGCGCACCAGGGTGTTGCTAGCCGTTTCTGCTTTCTTGAGTACCCCATTTTTCACCAGTTCCAAGTTGTTTTCGGCAGCTGAGAGCTCTTCTTTGGCCGAGTCGTAAGCCACCTTCGACTTGGTGTAATCGGCATACGAGATCACTTCGGTGTCGAACAGTTTTTGCTGCCGGTCATAATCAATCTTGGCATCGTCGAAATTAATCCGGGCTCGGTTCAAGCGCGACTCTGCGCTGTTGAGCGTGACCATATCGGGGATAATTTTTATACGCGCAATGACCTGGTCCTTTTTCACAAAGTCGCCGGCCTCAACAAACAGTTCGTCAATAATGCCCGAGATTTGCGGTTTAATTTCAATCTCCTGCCGTGGCACTACCGAGCCGGTAGCCACTGTTTTCTTCACGATGTTGTCCATTTTGGGATTTTCGGTTTTAAACCTGTCCGGCTGTTTTTTCGATTTCGAATACAAAAAATAGCCTGTACCCAAAAGCGAAGCCGCAAGAATGACAACGAGCAAAATTTTAAAAAACTTTTTCATGGCTGATGCGAATTATTGTTATTCATTTAATTTTCAGTTCGTAAGGCATCAATGGGTTTAATTTGAATGGCTTTACGTGCCGGGATATAGCCAGCAAGTGCCCCGGAAACAACCAGGATAAACAGGCAAGCCACAGCCACGCCCATATTGACCCCTGGATTCTTAATAAAAATATCGGCTCCGCTTTCGGCAGCTTTGATTAAACCTTGATTGACCAGTTCCAACAGAAAGATTCCGAAAAACAGTCCGAGATAACCGGCAATAAGGGTCAGAAAGACACTTTCGGAAATTATTTGAGTGATAATGACCCCCGGGCTTGCCCCAATGGCGCGCATAATACCGATTTCCTGGGTGCGTTCACGTACAATGACCAACATGATGTTGCTCACCCCAATAACGCCGGCCAGCAGGGTGCCAATACCCACGATCCAGGTGAGCAGGCTGATACCACCGAACAGTGTAGCAAACTGTTGAAATTGCTTTTCGATGTTGATATGGCCAACTGCCTGAACATCGGTTGGGGCAATTTTATGCCGTTTTTTCATCATGGCTATCACTTTGTCCTCAACGGTGGCGGCACTTTGTCCTTCAACCGCAGTAATTCCCATCATGTGTACCTGAGCGCCGTAGTTATACGCGATTTGCATCGTGGTAAACGGAAGGAAAATGCTTTCATCGGTGCGCCCGTTCATGTTCATATTCGATATGGGGTGAATGAGTCCAACCACCTGATAATAAACGCCGCCAATTTTCAGATACTCGCCAATCGGATCTTCGTCCTTGGCAAACATTTCGTCGCGTACTTTCTCGCCAATCACACAAACCTTCCGGCGTTGTTGAATATCAATTTCGTTTATCCAACGCCCCTTCGGAAATTCGGCCGGATCAATCACGCTCCACTCAGGGTAATCTCCTTTTATATTGAACGATCCGGTACGATCGCCCCGGATGGTGTTATTCCCGCTAAGCCACGATCCAAACAAGCGGGGGGCGACAACGGCTACTTCAGGAATGTGGTTCCGGATAAAGTTTACATCTTCATTATCGAAGTTCCACCTGCGCCCCCGCCGAAAGCCGCTGTACGGTTCCGATGTTTGTTGGGTCCACATAAAAAACGAATTGGTCGCAATTTTACCCACACCGTCAGTAATCCCTGTCTCGAGTCCCCGTCCTGCTCCGGCCATCACAATGAGCATGAAAATTCCCCAGAACACCCCAAATGCAGTTAAAAAACTACGCAGTTTGTTCTTTTTCAACACACTTACTATTTCATTCAAACGTTCAATCATGTTCTGTCATTTTATTCGTTATGGAGTGCGTCGATTGGTTTGATGGATGCTGCCCGTTTGGCCGGAATGTATCCGGCCAGTGCGCCGGCACCAACCAACAGCAATAATGAACTTAGGGCAATCCGAAAATCAACGGTTGGGTTCATAAACATGCGGAATTGACCCCGATCGGTGCTGGCCGCTTGGGAGGCCTGGCTTTCCATGACAAAATTGATGAGTTCCATGAGCGAGATGCCAATCAGCATGCCAATGTAACCCGCAATCAAGGTGATGAACACCGATTCGAGCAGTATCAACCCGACAATGGACGATGGTGTGGCACCAATCGCTTTACGGATACCGATTTCGCGGGTTCGCTCATTGACCACTATCAGCATGATGTTGCTTACCCCTACAATTCCGGCAATAAGTGTTCCGATGCCAATGAGCCAAATGAACATGTTAATGGCACTAAAAATATTCATGGTTTCAATATAATCTTCCAGCGAGTTGTAAATGCCAATCGCTCGCTTGTCGTCTATATCCACTTTGTGGTTTGCAGCCAATATCGCTCTCACCTCTTTCTCTATCTCCTGGCTTTCAGCTTTCGACACATCCACGGTGGTTAGTGCCAAGTCGTGCACCCGGTCTCCAATGTTGAAAATAAGCTGAGCGGTTGTAATGGGGATTAAGCCTTGATTGGCGCCCTCTCGCGGGTCCGACTCGGCATACACGCCAATAATCTGGTACAGCACGCCACCAATGTTGAGGTATTCGCCTAGCGGATCAATCCCCTTAAATAGTGCGTCCTTAATTTCCTTGCCAATAACAACAACCTTTCTTTCGTACTGAATATCAATATCGTTGATAAAACGTCCGTGCGTAATGTCGAATTTCTCAATGGCCATAAAGTCGGGGTGACAACCCTGCGTGGTGTATTGACCGTACTCACTTTTGTAAGCGTAGGTGCGTGAGTCGCTGAAATATCGAGCCGAAATTTTATCGATGCCCTTCATTTTCTTGAGTTCCTCGTAGTCCTTCATGTCAAAATAAATCCGGCGGCCCACCTGCATCCCTTTGTACGGAATACTGGTTTCGCGGCTCCAAATCCATAGGGCATTGGTGGCATTGCCCTCAAAGTTGGAACCGACGCCGTTGCTCAGCCCGTTACCGGCACCCAGCAGCACCATGAGCATAAAAATACCCCAAGCCACCGAAAAGGCAGTAAGGAAGGTGCGGAGTTTATTTTTTTTGATGGTGGCAAATATTTCCTGCCATTTATCGGGGTCGAACATGGGCGACAGTTTTAGTTAACAGTTTTCCGTTGAAAATTGGAAATTAGCTAGGCCTTTTCCATATCGTGAGCGTATTGATGCTGAAAGCTTTTCAATTCGCCATTCACAACCACTTCGTCAATCAGGCCGTCTTTCAGGCGGACAATTTTTTTTGTCATGGCGGCAATGTCGTGTTCGTGGGTCACAATAATCACGGTTTTGCCCGCCGCGTTAATTTCTTTCAATATTTCCATCACTTCGTAGGAGGTAGCGGTATCCAGCGCACCGGTTGGCTCGTCGGCCAAAATAATTTGCGGGTCCGAAATCAAGGCACGGGCAATGGCTACCCGCTGCTTTTGGCCACCCGATAGTTCGTTGGGCATATGCTCAGCCCACGGCTTCAGTCCCAGGCGTTCAAGATAATCGAGTGCCATGGCGTTCCGTTTCTTGCGGTTAATGCCTTTGTAATAAAGCGGAAGCGCCACATTTTCCATAGCATTTTTAAACGAAATGAGGTTGAATGATTGAAACACAAAGCCAACCAGTTCGTTACGGAGCAAAGCGGCTTTCTTCTCACTCATGTTCGAAATGAGCTTACCGGCCAAGTAATAGCTTCCCTGGTCGTAACTGTCGAGAATGCCAAGAATATTTAAAAGGGTTGATTTTCCGGAGCCGGAGGAGCCCATGATGGAAACAAATTCGCCCGCGTGGATGTCCAGGTCGATGCCTTTCAATACATGAAGCTTGTTGCTTCCCATCGCGTACGATTTGTGGATACCAGAGAGTTTAATCATGCCTGTTTGCTTAATGCGTCAATTTACGTTTTCAAAATTGATTTATTCCATCGAACGATGCAGCTCTTTTTCGATAAACAGGCGAAATTGGGGAGTAAACGACCCCCATGCCATCGGTAACTTGGATTGCCCACTACCTGTTATCGGCTTGCTGCACGCCTATACGACGAACAAAAGCCAGAAACGTTACAGGCAAGGCATACCGAAACTAAAAAAGAAAATAGCATAGCACTTGCCTCACTGCTCGTCAACGAACCAACATTACTGATAAAAAAACCACGCTAATGCATTAAAGGGAAAAAGATTGACCCTTGGTCAGAAGCTTTTATCAATTAAGCCAAACAAATAGCCGGCACCATATGCCAAAACGAAAAGACCAAGCAAAGCACTCACTGTCATTTTGAGCGTGTCTATTAGATTCGGTTCCTTTGTGTCGGCCTTTGGTAAATACCGGTAACTAAGAAGGCTAAACACCGCGAGGCAACAAAAAAACAGTAATGCAAATTGGCCTCCGCCCGATTGAAACAGCTCCACAAACCGGGTGAAAAGCGACCGTAAACTAAAGTTACCTATGGTCAGGGCAGCCCTGACCACAGAAATGGCACTCAATAAGAATATGCTCATCCCAAGTGCGGGTAAAACGTTTTTTAATACAGTTTTCATAAGCATTTATCTAGATTATAGTTCTTTAATACTCCTGTTTAGCTTTTTTTCTACAACTTCTTTAATTATAAAAGTAAAAACGCCACTAACCATTGCGCCAAAAATATCTTTCCAATCAAAAGTACCATGTATGCTTAATAATCCAAAAAAATCCAGAAAAAACTGTACACCAATGTTGTAACAATAATCTGTACGTTTTTTTCTTTCCTTGTATAAGCTTTAAAGCCCCAAACTACACAACAGAACCCAACAACAGAGAAAAGGCTTCCAATGGTGTTGGCAAAACCGAAATCATTTATTTGGTTTTGATAAACATATGACCTGTGCAAATGACTTAACAGTGCAATAACAACAACACTTAGGCCAATTGCTAAATAAATTCTTTTCGATTGAGACAAATCCATTTCAGCCGGACTTAAGTTTTTCAGCAACCATCTTGTCATCGTCCAACTCCAGCCCAATCTCCCGCAGCAACAGGCTGGCATTAAAGCTTCGGCAAACGCCGGGTTTCAACTTGTAATCGAAAAACATGGCGTTGCCTTCAATTTGAATATCGAAATGGGCATTGCGGATTTGCTCAGAAAACTGCGCTTCCATCTGGGCCAAACCAAGGTCGTGCGTGGCCAGTACCGCAAATAGCTTGTGCTGTACCAGGTGCCTCACTATGGCTTTGCAGCCCAACTCGCGGTCTTTGGTGTTTGTTCCCCGCAAAAGCTCGTCGAGCAACACAAAAAGATTGTGCTTTTCGCGGCTGGCATCCAGAATTTGTTTAATGCGCAAAAGCTCCGACTGGAAGGTCGATATGTTTTCGTTGAGCGAGTCGGCAATAATCATGTAGCTCATCAGTTGGAAGTTGCCGGTGCTGAATTTTTTGGCACAAACCGGTGCCCCAGACAGCGCCAGCACCATATTGACTCCAATGCTGCGCAAAAACGTACTTTTACCAGCCATGTTGGAACCAGTAACAATCAGCAAACGGCTATCTCCTTCCAACCGGACACTGTTTACAACACGTTTGCCCGAGGGGATAAGCGGGTGCCCCAGATCCTCGGCTTCAAACCGCAGTGGGTTTTCCTCCATTTCGGGGAACAGCCAGTTTTGGTTGAATTGCAACACCCCAAAGCTTACCAGCGCCTCCAGTTGGGCAACGGCTTGGTACCAACGCTCCAAAAAACCGGCATAGCGCCGCTGGTAACGCCAGTAATCGTACAAAAAAGCCACATCGGCATAACACCACGAAAAAAGGACCAGTTGAAGTACCAGGTTGAAACGGAACTCGGTGCGGTGGAGCAATTCGCGAAGCCTGGCAATAACAACGGAGCCAGGCTCGCCGGCCGCCGAAAACTCAGTGGCCAGCTCTTTCAGGCGTTCAGAATGAAACTGTTCCCGTTCAAAAACAGCAATAAAATCTTCGAAAAAGCCGAGTTGTTGCGATTGCCTGTAACTGGGACCTGCTGCCGTAAGCATCTTTCGGTAAAACGAATTAAACAGAACGTAACTGAAGCCAATCACAGCCAATAACAC
>JBKEAN010000241.1:0-38180 GCA_047972415.1 Mangrovibacterium sp. | reverse complement strand
GTGCTGAAGCCCGGGGGGCAAATACTGATGGACTCTTCTGACCTGATTTATCTTTTGATGAACGAGGACGGTTCGGTTGATCTGGATCTAAATGCCGTTCGCTACTACGGCGAACTGATTTACCAGCTTGAATACCTGAAAATAAAGGGTGCTAAATTTCCGTGGCTATACATTGACCGGGATTTGCTGGCCGGCTTACTCGAAGCTGAAAAACTTAAAATTGACAAAATTGATGAAGGCGGCCATTTTGATTACCTTGCAACGATAAAACTTGCTTAATTCATGGATACAATACAATACCGCCAACTAACAGCGGACGAAATCGCTATCCTACAACAAAACCAATGCGTTGCCGACAACTGGAACGAGATTGAAGTTGTACCGGAATTTAATCCTGCAAATTTCAAACATGTTGAATTCAGCGGAAAAATTTATCTTGGAAAACAATCCGATTATGTTGAGTTGTACGGTGGAGTAAGCAAACGCTGCGGTGTTTACAATGTACACTTGCATAATTGTAGCATTGGAAACAATGTGTACATCAACCACATTAAAAATTATATTGCAAACTACAACATCGGCGACCATGTTGTTATTGACAATTCAGACCTCATTGCCGTAAGCGGAACTTCGAGTTTTGGTAACGGAACAAAGGTAGAAGTGCTAGACGAAACAGGTGGTCGCCAGGTTGTTATTTACGACCAATTATCGGCACACCTGGCTTATATGCTGGCTTTTTACAAACACCGGCGCGAAGTAATTGCCAAGCTCGAAGCCATGATTGCCCGCTATTGCGAAAAGGTTGCATCAGCCACGGGAAGCATTGGTGCCCACTGCCGTATTTTCAATTGTCGTGAAATACGAAATGTAAAAATTGGCAAGTTTACCACCATTAACGGTGCCAGCACCTTGGAGAATGGATCGTTAAACTCGAACGAGTCGGCCCCGGTGTTTATTGGCCCGGGAACAATTCTGAAAAACTTTATCGTTTCGTCGGGTTCTGAAATTACCGACGGCGCTATTCTTTCGAACTGTTTTATTGGACAGGGCGCCAGCATTGGTGCTCAATACTCGGCACAAAATTCCTTGTTTTTTGCCAACTGTCAGGGCTTTCACGGCGAAGCCTGCGCTGTATTTGCGGGCCCTTACACGGTTACCCATCATAAATCGACTTTATTGATTGCCGGTATGTTTTCGTTTTGCAACGCCGGTAGTGGTTCCAACCAAAGCAACCACATGTACAAGCTCGGGCCAATCCACCACGGGATTGTGGAGCGTGGCTCAAAAACGACGAGCGACTCCTACCTGCTTTGGCCGGCGCGTATCGGTGCGTTCACCCTTGTTATGGGCCGCCATTACAAGAACTCGGACACCTCGGACATGCCCTTCTCCTACCTCATTGAAAGTAAAGATGAAAGCTGGTTGGTTCCGGGTATAAACCTGCGGAGCGTGGGTACCATTCGCGACGTGCTGAAATGGCCAAAACGTGACAAGCGCACCGATCCGAACAAACTAGACTCTATCAACTTCAACCTGCTAAGCCCACTTACGATTCAGAAAATGGCAAATGCCATTGGTATTTTACTTCAAATTCAGAAAATATCGGGCGAAACAACCGAAGTGGTTTCGTACAACAATACCAAAATAAAACGCGAATCGCTGCAACGAGGGTTGAAACTGTACCACATGGCTATGATGAAGTTTATCGGCAACTCCATTATTACCCGCCTCAACAAAGGCAAATTGGAATCGGAAGCCGACATTGACAACTACCTGGCTCCTCAGAGTGACATTGGGTGCGGCGACTGGATAGATTTGGCCGGACTGATTGCACCGAAAAACGAAGTGGTTAAATTGCTCGAAGCCATTGAGTCAGGTTCGATTTCGGATTTGGATACAATTGATGATTTCTTTCGCACGCTGCACAAAAACTACTATGAATACGAGTGGAACTGGACGGCACGCTTTATTGAAGCTTACCTGAACCGACCCGTCTCAAGCTTCGCCGTTGACGACTTAATCGAACTTGTTAACAGGTGGCGGGACAGCGTAGTAGAACTTGATCAGATGCTGTATGACGATGCCCGCAAGGAGTTCCGGATTGACGTCATGACCGGATTTGGCATCGATGGTGGCAAAGAGATAAAACAAAGGGATTTTGAACAAGTACGAGGCCGATTTGAAGACAATGACTTCGTGAAAGAAATCCAACACCATATTGAACGAAAAACAGAACTCGGAAATCGGGTTATTCAACAATTAAAGGCAACAAAAAAGAGTAAAACCTTATGAGACTGATTATTCAGGAGAATTACGAAGAGCTGTCAAAATGGGCAGCAAATTACATTGCGCGCAAAATAAGTTTACATCCGGCCAACAAACCATTCGTTCTTGGTTTGCCTACAGGTTCATCGCCACTTGGTGTTTACCGTGAGCTCATCCGCTTAAACAAGGCTGGCAAAGTGAGCTTTGCCCATGTGATTACCTTTAACATGGACGAGTACGTGGGCATACCCAAAGAGCACCCGCAAAGCTATCACACCTTTATGTGGTCAAACTTTTTTAGCCACATTGATATTAAACCGGAGAACGTGAATATACTGAACGGAAATCCGGTTAACCTGAAAGAAGAGTGCGCCCGCTACGAACAAAAAATGAAGGATCTGGGCGGTATCGATCTGTTCTTGGGCGGTATCGGCCCCGACGGTCATATCGCCTTTAACGAGCCGGGCTCGTCGTTGGCTTCGCGCACCCGCGATAAGGAATTGAATTACGACACCATCGTGGCAAACTCACGTTTCTTTAACAACGATGTGAACCAAGTACCCAAACTGGCTCTCACGGTTGGGGTTGCCACAGTGTTGGACGCCCGCGAAGTACTGATTATTGTAAATGGACATGGAAAAGCCCGTGCCTTGCGCCATGCGGTGGAAGAAGGCATCAACCACATGTGGACCATCAGCGCCCTGCAGATGCACCCGCGCGGTATGATTGTTTGCGACGAGCATTCGACCTACGAATTGAAAGTGGGTACCTACAAACACTTCAAATCCATTGAAGGAAACAACCTGAACCCGGATACTTTGCTGCAATCCGATTTGGTTTGGTAAACCTGCCTGCCACAACAACTTAACAATAAAGCCGGATTTAACACCTATAATCCGGCTTCTTTTTTTGTCACCCGCATTCTTTTCAATAATCTATAAAAATAAAGCCGCTACCCTCGCGGATAACGGCTTTACATATACTAAAACGGTTTTTTATTTTGCTTCGGGAGTAAAGTCCATTGCAGCCAAGCGTTTGTATGATGCATGACGCCATTTTGCATTGTCCTCGGCAGCAGCAAACAGTACTTTTGCTTCTTCGGGGAACGACTTTTTCAACGAAGTATAACGCACTTCACCATTCAGGAATCCTTGGAACTTGCTCCAATCAGGTTCTTTTGAATCCAGCTCGAACGGATTTTTACCTTCCAGTTCATTCAGTGGGTTGTAACGGTACATGGACCAGTAGCCCGCTTCAACAGCCAATTTCTCTTCTTCCTGCGATTTGCCCATGCTTGCACGCAAACCATGGTTAATACAAGGAGAATAGGCGATAATCAACGATGGTCCCGGGTAAGCTTCGGCTTCGCGCAAGGCTTTCAGGTATTGGGCCTGATTAGCACCCATAGCCACCTGTGCCACATACACGTAGCCGTAAGACATGGCAATCATACCCAGGTCTTTTTTGCGGATTTTCTTACCCGATGCAGCGAATTTGGCTACGGCGCCTACCGGAGTTGATTTGGAAGCCTGACCACCGGTATTCGAATACACCTCGGTATCCATCACCAAAATGTTCACATCCTCGCCCGATGCGATCACGTGGTCCAAACCACCGAAACCGATGTCGTAAGCCCAACCGTCGCCACCGAATACCCATACCGATTTTTTCACCAGGTATTTTTTCAGGCTCATGATTGTGGTCGCATATTCCGCATTGTTTCCGGCCAATACTTCCAGCACCTTCGCAGACGCGGGTTTCGACGCATCGCCATCCTTTTTGGCGGCAATCCAAGCAGTAAAGGCTTCTGCCTCGGCAGCACTTGCGGCACCAGCAGCAATTGCTTCGAGCATGATGTTTTCGATGCGGTCGCGTTGTGCATTAACACCTTCGGCCATACCAAAACCATATTCCGCGTTGTCTTCGAACAGCGAGTTGGCCCAAGCCGGACCGTGACCGCTCTGCTTATGCTTACAATACGGAGTTGCCGGAGCCGACCCTCCATAGATGGACGAACAACCGGTAGCATTGGCCACCATCATGCGCTCGCCGTACAATTGGGTAATAAGTTTGATATACGGAGTTTCGCCGCAACCGGCACATGCACCCGAAAACTCGAACAATGGTTGAGCAAACTGTGAGTTTTTAACCGATTTGTTTTTGTCGACAACGGTTTCTTTGTAAGTCACATTTTTGTTCATGTAGTCCCAACGGGAAACCTGATCTTCCTGTGTTCCCAGCGGTTTCATTTCGAGCGATTTTACTTTCGACGGACAAACATCGGCACAGTTGCCGCAACCGGTACAATCAAGAACGGAAACTTGGATGCGGAAATTTAAGCCATCGAATTGTTTCGTGGGGGTAGCCACACGCGTTTCTGTCCCGGCGGGAGCACCGGCAACTTCTGCTTCGGTTAGCAGGAACGGACGAATAGCTGCGTGAGGACAAACATACGCGCACTGGTTACACTGAATACAGTTGTCGGCCTGCCATTCGGGTACATTTACGGCGATACCGCGTTTTTCAAAAGCCGACGTACCTTGCTCGAAGGTACCATCTTCGTAACCTTTGAATTTTGAAACCGGAAGGTCGTTTCCTTTTTGAGCGTTGATGATGTCAACAAATTTGCTAATGTACTCGGGACGATCCGATGCAGCAAGTTCATCAGCCAGTTTAATGTCTTTCCACTCGGTCGGAACAGCCACTTTTACAACGTTTACACCACCGGCGTCAACAGCTGCAAAGTTCATGTTCACAATCTTCTCCCCTTTGTTACCATACGATTTTACAATCGCTTTTTTCATTTGCTCAATCGCCAGTTCGAACGGAATTACCTTGGTAATTTTAAAGAAGGCTGCCTGCATGATGGTATTGGTACGGGTTCCCAGACCAAGGTCCTCACCCAATTGGGTACCATTAATAATATAGAAATTGATTTCGTTTTTGGCCAGGTAGCGTTTCATCGTATCCGGCAAACGTTTTTTGGTTTCTTCTTCGTCCCAAATTGAGTTCAACAGGAAGGAACCACCTTTTTTCAGCCCCTTCAGCACATCATATAAGTGAATGTATGCCGGAACGTGGCAAGCTACAAAGTCGGGCGTGGTTACCAAATAGGTTGAGCGGATCTGACTGTCGCCGAAACGCAAGTGCGAACAAGTGAAGCCACCCGATTTCTTCGAGTCGTATTCAAAATAACCCTGACAAAATTTGTCGGTTGTTTCGCCAATGATTTTGATAGAGTTTTTATTTGCACCCACGGTACCGTCTGAACCCAAGCCATAGAATTTTGCTTCGTAAATGCTTTCGTGCGAAATTTTGATTTCTTCTTTCAGCGGCAGTGATTTGAAAGTCACATCGTCAACAATACCCAAGGTGAATCCGTTTTTAGGCTCGTTCATCGCCAGGTTTTCGTAAACGGCAAGGATTTGCGACGGAGTCGTGTCTTTTGAACCCAAACCGTAGCGGCCGCCAATAATTAACGGAGCATTTTCTTTTCCGTAGAAAATATCTTTAACATCCAGGTACAAGGGTTCGCCGTTTGCACCGGGTTCTTTGGCACGGTCGAGTACGCAAATGCGTTTAACCGATGCCGGAACTGCCTGCATAAAGTATTTAATACTGAACGGACGGTACAGATGGACGGAGATTAAACCAACTTTTTTACCTTGCGTGGCCAAATAGTCAATCGTTTCTTTAATGGTCTCGGTAACCGATCCCATCGCGATAACCACATTCTCTGCATCGGCAGCACCGTAATAATCAAATGGTTGGTAAGAACGACCGGTTAGTTTACCAATTTCCTTCATGTAATGGTTCACAATATCGGGAACGGCATCGTAAAATGGGTTCGACGCTTCTTTTGCCTGAAAGAAAATGTCCGGGTTTTGAGCAGTACCGCGGGTTACCGGGCTTTCGGGGTTCAATGCGCGGTTACGGAACGCGTTGATATCGTCCATATCAACCAACGGACGGTACGCTTCCATATCCAAATATTCAATTTTCTGAATTTCGTGAGATGTACGGAACCCGTCGAAGAACGAAAGGAACGGTACGCGCGATTTGAGGGTAGCCAGGTGCGAAACACCAGCCAGGTCCATTTCTTCCTGAACCGAACCGGCAGCCAACATCGCAAAACCTGTTTGGCGTGCCGCGTACACGTCGGAGTGGTCGCCAAAGATTGACAACGCATGACCTGCCAATGCACGTGCACTTACGTGGAATACCGTGGGCAGCAATTCACCTGCAATTTTATACATGTTCGGAATCATCAATAACAAGCCCTGAGATGCCGTGTAGGTTGACGTTAATGCACCCGCTTGCAATGACCCGTGCACAGCACCGGCAGCACCAGCTTCTGATTGCATTTCGGCCAAACGAACCGGACGTCCAAACAAGTTTTTCTTCCCTTTTGCAGCCCATTCATCCACGTACTCGGCCATGGTTGATGACGGAGTAATGGGGTAGATACAGGCAACCTCGCTAAACATGTAACTCATGTATGCCGCAGCATAGTTACCGTCGCATGTAATAAACTTCTTTTCTTTTGCCATTTTTCTATTCAAGTTAAATTTCAGATTATCTCTTATTTTGTATTCGTAATTGATATCGCCTTAGTACAAAAAGCCGAAAAGCCACAGCGGAATAATATTCCCCCGTCCTTCTTCAATCATATCGGCAGCAGCAAAACTTTGGTCATCAACAGGTTCGGTATATTTTCCACCGATCCCGAAATGGTATTTTCCGTCAACTTTAAAATCGGCCTTATCTGAGCTTTTTACCACATATTTATTCGATACCTGATTGTAAAAGAACGTTGTCCGAAGGTTCCGGCTGTTCACGTTTGCCGGGTCAACAGCATATAAAATATTGGTATTGTTGGCATAAACGTAGTCCGGCTTTTTCATCTGGTCTTCTTCGCCATTCGGATATAACAGGTTGATTAACCGGGCGTTTTTCAGGTAACGCAGGTAGTTCATAATGGTTGCCCGCGATGTTTCCACATCGTTGCTCAACTTACTCACATTAGGCGAAAACGGCACATGGCTACATATAATCTGAAGTAGTTTGCGCAGTTTTGGCAAGTACTTCAATTCAATCTGGTTCAGGTAAGTAACATCAATTTCGAGTGCCAGGTTAATGTGTTTCAACAATGTTTCGCGATAAAAGAGCTGGCTATTCAGAAAATAGGGATAGTAACCACTCTCGAGATATTCAGCAAAGTAAGCCAACGGCTTAACCTGGGCGGTAATCTGTGCAGCAATTTTCCGGTGATTGACCAGAATGTCGGTTAAACTGTAGGTCGAAAAATTGAAATTTCCTTTATAATTCAGGAATTCGCGGAACGAGAGCCCTTCGAGATGGTAAACTTTTACAATGCCCTGCAAATGCTCGTGCCCTTCCAAAACACGCAAAACCGGCGACGACGAAAAAATAATCCGGAGGTCGGGCATGGTGTCGTAACATTCGCGCAACTCCGTGTCCCAGTCCGAATATTTGTGAATTTGATCAAGTAGAAGAACTTTTCCGCCCTTTTTATAAAACTCGTCGGCAAAGTTGTAAATTTTTCGTTTGGTAAAGTAGAAGTTATTCAGGTTGACGTACAAACAGGTTTTATCGTCTGCAAATCGTTCTTTAACCAAATCAAGCAAAAAAGTTGTTTTACCAACCCCACGAAAACCTTTGATACAAATCATACGCTGCGTCCAGTCAATCTCATCCATCAGCCCGCGACGAAGGTTTTCTTTCGGCGTGTCCGTTAACGATTGATGTATCTGAAGCAGGTTTTCCATCGATGTTTATCTTGATGCAAACAAAAGTAGACAGAAAACTGATATTTTTGCAATCTCTACATAGCAATTTCGACTCCAGACTGCAATTTATAATTAATAAAAATAAGCATCGGTTTGCAGCTTGGTATTCCACACACCCAGACCACTGACGTTAATTCTATTTATAAAGAAAATCAACCTGTTACAGAAGTTGCATACGAGCCGGTAAGAATTACTGCGGGCATGGAAGGTTCGTTATTTTGAAGAAAAGCGGATAAACCACCAAGTGTTGTTGTGTATAAAATTTGGTCGGCATGTCCTACTCTGCTCGCTATTTGGAGTGGCAAGTCCGGTGTTAAGCCCTTCTGCAAAAGCTGTTCCCCAAGTAACACCATGTTTTTCAACCCCATATAAATCATTACCGGTGCATTCGCTTTAAGCACAGAAACAACCGTCTCTATATCATCAAAACCGCCGTTTCGTTTATGGCCCGTGTAAAAAAGCGCCATGCTGTTGACACCGCGCAAAGTTACCGGAATATGAAAAGTGGTAGCAGCTGCCAACCCGGCGGTAATACCTGGAATAACTTCAACCTGCAATTGCTCTTTCATACAAAATGCAAGCTCCTCGGCCCCTCGTCCAAAAATAAACGGATCTCCCGCTTTTAGCCTAACTACACGCTTCCCCTCAAGCGCAAATTGTTTCAACTGCTCATGAATTTTGTCTTGCCGCTCGGTTTGCTGCTGCCCATCCTGGTAGTGTTTACCGGCATATATTAATTGGACACTGGATTGTGCGAGCTTCAAAATCTCGTCGCCATGCAGGGCATCGTACAAAATTACGTCGGCCTGCTCAATGCGGCGCAACGCTTTTATGGTAAGCAACTCCGGATCGCCGGGCCCTGCCCCAACAATTGATATCAAATGCGCATTCAACATGTTTTAAAAACGTATTTTCAAACTATTAAAATAACAAACAACAACCTGATGTTCAGGCCACTCATCTCTCCCACCTCTGCCTCAAAACTCCACCGCCAAATAGTCCATCGGGCTTGGGTATTTAAAGCGGTAGTCCAAAAAACGGATCAACTTACTGCTGTCTACAATCTTATACGGTTCAAACCCGTGAGAAAACTGTGGTGCCGGAATTCCCGAAACGTCGGCAGCCTTCTGATAAAATTCTTCTCTGGTCGGATGCTCCGGGCAGCACGCATTAAAGGTTTCGCCCCAAGCTCCTTGACGAATGATCTCCAAGATGATTTGAATACAATCGTCCAAATGAATCAAATTCACTGGTTTAGCACCTACAACCACTTCCTGTTTCCGGGTCAAAAACCGAGCTGGGTTCCGATCGGCGCCAATCAAACCTCCAAAACGAATAACCGTTGTTTCAAAATTTTCATTTCTCCGAAACTGATTTTCAGCCATCAATAAAGCCCGACCAGATGCTTTGTCGGGCAGTGTCAAATCGGTTTCGCGGGCAATCCCTTCCGATTCAGGATACACCGAGGTTGATGAAATGAAGATAACTTTTTTGATATTTGTTTGCTCCAGACGACAGATCAGGTGACTGATTTGAGCCGGAAAAACCGCCTCGATATCCGAAATCCGACGGGGAGGAACGGAAACAATCAGCACATCGGCATCGAAGAAAGAAGAGTTGTCAACCAACAAAGATTCTTTATTCAAAACCAAACGAAAAGGGCAGATAGCCACCTGTTGCAACAGCTCCTTCTTTTCAGCCGAAGTTACTGAGCCCTTTACGGTATATCCACTACTTATTAATTTACGCGCAAGCGGTAAACCCAACCAACCAACACCTAAAATTGAAATTGTTTGCATCATGAAACGTATAACAAACCAGGTGCAGGCTGGTTGCGGTAATACATTAAAAGTTTAAACTCAAGGAATTTACCAAAAATACTGTTTCATTAATCGGTTACCATCCCCTTGAACTCGGGTTCGCTCAATTTTCGTTGCATACGGCCAATCGAAAATTGTACAAACGAAAGTTCTTCCTGCTCATCCGATACGTTCACTTCGTTTGGAAACACTTTCCAGGCCATCATTGCCGTATTGTCGCCAACAGCCATAATCTGTCCGTTGGGCGCCGGAAAGTTGCCCGATGCCTTATAGGTTTCAATCGATTTGGGGTTGAAGAACAGATACGCATCAAAGGTTTGGTTCAGCCATTTTTCGATGGGCGTATTCTTGTACACTTCAACTTCGATGGGCTGAATGCCGTAGCCAAACAATTGCTCGTACAAATCGTTCAGCGACTTGTCTCCTCTCAGATAAACCACTTTCTGCCCTTTGTTACGACTGGCAATCAGCTTGCCGAGCGAAAAGATATTGGGTTCGTCCGAGCGAAAAACAATTAAATTGCTTTGTTTCAAAATGTCTTCCTGCTTCAGGCTCATGCAAAACACCTCGTCTTTCAAATCTATTCCAAGGCATTTGCTAAATCGTATCAACCAATGTGCTGCATAGCTGCTGGTAATCACCAAACTCAGGTTTTCACTTTTTAGCGAATTAAAAAATCCAAGATCCGGTTTCTGGAACTGAATCCGGAATAGCGGTTGCTCTATAAAGCGAACCGGCTGGCTACGAAGCCATTGCCTTGTTTTTTCGGACAGGCTTCTTCCGATAAATACTGAAGGTAATTCCATTTCTTTAATGTTTAAACTGATTTCCATGTTTGATTTCTGACACATAGCCTTTGCGGACAACAAAATCGCCAAACCCTTCGCCCTCAATCCTATTTGTTGCGTAATCAGCAATAATAGGGTGAAGTTCGTTCAATATTTCATCTTCCGACAAAGTTTCTTTATAGAGTGCGTTTAAGCGTGTTCCGTTCCGGTTTCCGCCCAGATACAGGTTATAGTGGCCGGCTGATTTTCCGATGAAGCCAATTTCTGCCAGATACGGGCGACCACAGCCATTGGGGCAACCAGTCATGCGAATGACGATTTCTTCATCAATTAGCCCATATTCCTTCAGGATCACTTCAATTTTGCCCATCAGATCCGGCAGGTAGCGTTCGGCTTCGGCAAAGGCCAAGCCACAGGTGTTCATGGCCACACAGGCTATCGAATTTTGCCGGAGACCAGACAATTGAATTGGCCAAACTCCATACTTTTTCAAAATTGACGATACTTTGTCTTTCTCATCGGTGTTGGCAATAATCAGGTTCTGGTTTCCGGTCAAAATAAATTGGGCATCAACTTGTTCTGCCACTTCGCGCAGGGCTGTTTTCAGTTTCAGGGTGTCCGTGTCTTTCACGCGGCCGCCTTCAACAAACAGGTTCAGGCTCCACTTGCCATTCCTTCCTTTTACCCAACCAAAACGGTCGCCATTGCGGGTAAAGTGGTAAGGGCGGGCCGGTTCCAAGTTGTAGCTCAGGTAATTGTTCAATTCGGTCTTAAACCAACCCAAACCCAAGCGATCGATGGTGTATTTTAAGCGTGCCAGTTTTCGGTTTTGCCGGTTGCCGTTATCTTTTTGAACCAGCAATACTTTTTCGGCAACATCTACGGCCTTGTCCGGGGTGCAAAAGCCAATAACATCGCCCAGTCGCGGATAAGTTTCCGGCACGCCAAAGGTTGAACCAAAACCACCACCGACAACAACATTGTAACCAGCCAGTTCGCCATTTTCTTCGATGGCAATAAAGCCCAAATCCTGCGAAAAAACATCCACATCGTTATAAGGAGGAACTGCCACCCCAATTTTGAATTTGCGCGGCAAATAACGGTCGCCATATAGCGGTTCAACATCCTTTTTTCCATCAACCAGCAATTGGTCATCCAGCCAAATTTCGTGATAGGCAGTGGTTTGAGGCAACAGATGTGCCGAAATATCGCCGGCCAACTTGTACGTAGCAGCGTGTATCTCCGACTCTTCGGGGTTGGCAAAAGACATTACATTTCGGTTTACATCGCCGCAAGCTGCAATACTATCCAGCAAAGCGGCGTTGATGCCTTGCATAGTGGACTTCAACTTACGCTTAATAACACCGTGCAACTGAAAAGCCTGACGTGTAGTTAGTTTCAGGGTGCCGTTGGCGTGGGTATCAGCCAGCTTATCCAGTTGTAGCCACTGCTCGCGGGTAGCAACACCCCCCGGCAAACGTACCCGAATTAGAAACGACCAGGCCGGTTCCAGTTTTTGTGCTTTGCGCTCTTTTTCCAAATCGCGGTCGTGCTGCTGATAAATTCCGTGAAATTTCGAAATCTGTGTATCGCCGTCAGCAATGGCTCCTGTTACCGGATTGGCCAAACTTTCAACCAAGGTTCCGCGCAGGTAATTGCTGTTATATTTCAACTTTTCTACTTCCGATAATTTGCTCCAGTCAATTTGCTCGCTCATGTTTTTATTCTGATTTACGACGAATAAGTATTTATACCATCAATATAAGTATTAATACTTATTCGGCCAATTTTTGTTTCGTTATTTAAGAATTAATTAAGATTTCCGAGTCTTTTTCTTGTCTCCGAACCGCTCAATACACGTCGGTTTGAAAGCGCTTTTCTTTTTTCAGCCTTCTGACATATTCCCGGGCTTGATCTTCGGTTAAACCACCTTGCTGTTGAATAATTTGCAAAAGAGTAGCCTGAACATCTTTAGCCATGTGCTTCATGTCTCCGCAGAGATAAAAACTGGCGCCATTCTCGAGCCAATTAAATACCTCGGCCTGGTTTTCGGCCAAGCGGTTCTGAACGTAGATTTTTTCCTCCTGGTCGCGCGAAAAAGCCAAATCAATCTTCCCAAGAACACCTTTTTTCAACTGTTTTTGCCATTCGAGCTGGTAGAGAAAATCGGAACAAAAACGCCGTTCCCCAAAAAACAACCAGCTCTTTCCCTTGCGATTATCCACTTCGCTTTGTTGTACAAATGCCCGAAAAGGGGCAATCCCGGTTCCGGCGCCAACCATGATAATTGGGGTTTCGCTGTTTTCGGGGAGGCGGAAACCCGGGTTACGCTCAATAAAAACCGGCACTTCGCTATCGGTTTCAATCCGGTCGGCGAGGTAAGTCGATGCTGCACCTTCGCGACTGCGCCCTTTGTTTTCGTAGCGCACGGTTGCCACCGTCATGTGCACTTCGTCGCCAACAGCATCCTGCGCCGACGAAATGCTATACAAACGAGGCGGTAACGGGCGAAGCAAGTCAACCAACTCCTGTGCGGTCAATTCGTGCGGGAATTCAACCAGCAAATCCAAGATATCGTGCCCCCACAAGTACTCGTCAAGCAAGGTTTCATCCGATAAAATTACTACAACAACCTCATTACCTGTCTTTTCAGCATATTTTTGAATCACATCGCGGGTAAGCAGGGTAATCTCAAGCTGGTGGCGTAATGCTACTGCCAATTGGTATTCGTTCTTTTTAATGAAAACCGGGGCTCCGGTGTCCAATTTCAATTGTTCAATGATTTTAGTGACCAAAGCCGGAGGATTGTCGGTCAAAATACCAACCGAATCGCCTGGTTGATAAGAAATTCCGGAACCAGCTAGGTTCAATTCAACATGATAGACTTCCTTATCGGAATCGCGACCTGTGATTTTAACCTTATCGATTACCGCAGCCCGAAACGGATTTTTCTGGTTGTAAACCACCGTGCTTTCGGCAACTGCGGCGGTAGCGGTTGCTGCTCCTCCGCCAGAAGGTTGAAGTTCTGCAAGCTTGCCCAAAATTGCATTCATCCAGGTATTGGCATCTTCTTCGTAATCCACATCGCAAGTTACAATGGGAAACAACTCGGTGGCACCTGCATGCTTCAGCGCGTGGTCAATATCAACCCCAGTTTGGCAGAACAGCTTGTAGCTTTTATCGCCGAGCGCCAAAACAGAAAATTTCAGATTAGGTAGCTTGGGAACGCGTTTCCCCGTAATGAAACGATAAAAATCTTCGGCCATTTCGGGTGGTTCGCCGTCGCCATGCGTACTCACAACGGTTAAAATAATATTCTCCTGTTCCAACTGCTTCGGATTGTAGTCGTCCATGGCATAAACGCTGGCAGCGATTGCTTTTTCGGCCAGCAGAGCAGATAGTTTTTTGGCGATTCCCTGACTGCGGCCAGTATGTGAACCGTACAGGATAGTTATTTTTTGATGGGCTGCGGCAACAACTTCGGCTGGAGTATGCGCTACAGAAGCCGGAGCTATTGAAGATTTATTGTAGGCTGCGCTTAATCCTTGGAAATAGCCGCTCAGCCAGATTAATTGCTCGGGACCCGCTCCGTCCAGCAAAACAGCGAGCGCTTTTGATTGCGCTTCATTCAACGGGCTAAAAGTAATGCTCATGCGTATCGTGTTTTTATAATTTTTACAGTCTTGTGTTTTTTTTAGATTTGATATTCGATGTCGGATGAATCGATTTTTCCGAACTTAATGCGGTTCCAAAGCCGCTCGTGCAGGAAGTAGAGGAACATTTTGGTAAAGACCTCAATCCCCCCGATGCTCACTGCCAAAGTCAGCTTTCCGGTAATTAGCCAGGCAATCAGCATCGTATCAATGGTGCCAATGGTGCGCCACGAAATGGATTTAACAATGCTACGATAAGGTTTTTCTCTCATGGTGTATTTTCTGTTTGTTTTTCGGCTGGGGTTTAGTGCAAAAAAAAAGCCCTCCTGCGACTGGCAGAAGGGCTTTGTGTTTTTATTCTGTTATGGATATAACAATATCAACTTCTTTCCTTCTGCAAAAAAGAACCACAACACATACACATCATGCATGCATTCATCGGATTCGTATTTACAGAAGTTTTCTTCATCATTTATTTTTTATACCTGAGCTCTCAATCTTTATCGCCACCAAAGGTAACCTCTATTTCTATCAGATTAAAAACTCTTTTTATTTGTTTCGGGGACAAATATAGAAGCTATTTCGACATTTCGAAATATTCCGATGTAAAAAATTCATTAATTTAAAGTCAACAAACAAAAGAAATTGTTATTTACTACCCAAATCAATAATGATTTATCGACAAACAATTCAAACTACAATCAAATTGTTATTTTCGTGACAAAAATCAGGAAATAATGAAAGACGCAAAATCCTGCTCCAGCATTGATGAAATCCGGCACGCTATTGATTCAGTTGATCGGAAAGTAATGGAGCTTCTGGCCAAAAGGCAGGAATATGTGTATGAAATTATTCGGTTTAAAACAAACGAAGAGAGCATTGTTGCGCAGGGAAGACAGGAACAATTGTACGAACAACGCCGGACTTGGGCGCAGGAACTGAAACTTTCGCCCGAAATGTTTGAAGATGTTTATAAAACAATGATCCATCACAACATTCAAAAGGAACTGGAGCTGCACAAACAAGCAAAAATTTAGGCCGGGTTAAAAGATTTGAACCTTTTCTCACATCTCATAAAACCAAAAACTGAAGCGTGAAAGCCTATCCCATTCGGGATAGGCTTTGTTTTGCACTTAACTACTGAATCGACGTTAAAAATACGCTTCGTCAACCATTCAAAACTGGTTATATTAAGTAAATCATAACTTCATCGCTACAATTCGAAATTTGAATGCGGTATGCATTACATTAGGGTTCGTGTTTTGTATTTTTGTTCAAAATCACTCAACTATGTCCGAATACTGGATGGGTATTATTGCCTTTTTACTACCGCTAGCCTCAGTCTTTTTTATCCAACCGTCGGTTGCCAAAGTTGCTTTAGCCAAAAATTTTACAGCTGAGCCCGAGAAAAGATTCCCAGGTCTTCCTCTACTTAGTTTAGGTGGCGTTTCCATGTTTATTGGTATCAGCCTTGCAGTATCGCTAGCTTGTTCAAAACCCGAATTTACAGCGCTTCGCAACGTACTGGCTGCAATGATTGTAATGCTGTTTTCCGGCTTTCTGATCGATTCGAAAATGAGTTTTAGCTACTTTCGGTTTTTAGCCAAAATATTAGCAGCCGCTCTGATTATTATACCATTTTATCATAAACAAGATAAGCTGTTCCCCGAGTTTTCACCTATTATGAACAGCACACTTGAAATGGCTTTTTTAATCGGATTTATTTTTCTTTATCATCATATCACGGTGATACACCGAACAATTTTTCTCTCATTGGCCATGCTAAATTCAGCCTTCTTCGGATACCTTTTCTGGGGCGAACTGGGATTGCACCAGTGGTCAATTTTGGGTATTGCCTTATCTGGCTGCCTGCTAGGCATCATCGGCTACAGCCGTTATGCTTTTTACCTGCAAAAGCCTCTTCCGCTAATTGGGCACACTGGTATTTACATCACCGGACTGATTCTTTCGACCCTTTGGCTAAATTTTCTTTGCAACCTGAATTTATTCATATTGTAACGCACTCTACTTCAATAACTTACAAAATAAAACTAATATAAAAAGAAAGACTCACCCTCACAGGCAAGTCTTTTTCTATTTTGTTCTGGGTCGAAGCTTATTTGGCTTCGGCCAACAAATACGCCTTGAAATCGTCAAAGGCCGTACTTAACGAAACCGAAAGTTTTTCGCCTTTCATAAATTCGGCCAGTTTTTCGGGAAGTGGCACACGGCCCTCACCAATAATGGTTTCAACCGTTTCGGTAAATTTGGCCGGGTGAGCTGTTTCCAGGAACACACCAACTTCATCCTCCTTCAGGTCTTCCGAAAGAGCCCGGTAAGCGCAAGCGCCATGCGGGTCGAGCAGGTAGCCTTCTTCCGAGTACACGGTCAGCAACACCTCTCTGATTTGGGCATCCGAGTAGCGAAAACCTTTAATGACCGAAGTAATTTGCTCGTGCGAGTGCCCATATAAATCCAAAATACGGGCAAAGTTGCTCGGGTCTCCCACATCCATGGCATTGGCAATGGTTGCAACCGATGGGCGCGGCTCGTAGCTTCCGGTTTGCAGGTACTTGTAAACAATGTCGTTTTCGTTATTGGCCGCTATAAAGCGTTTGACTGGCAAACCCATTTTCTGCGCGAACAAACCGGCGGTGAGGTTACCAAAGTTTCCACTCGGAACCGACACAACCAAGTTAGCTTCCAATCCTTTTTCCTTCAAACGGGCATAGGCGTTGAAATAGTAAAATGCCTGTGGCAGAAAACGCGCCACGTTGATGGAGTTAGCCGAAGTCAGCGTCAACTTGCTTTTCAAGGTTTCGTCGAGGAAAGCTGCTTTCACCAGTCGCTGACAATCGTCGAATGTTCCGCTGATTTCCAAAGCGCTAATGTTTTGCCCCAGCGTGGTGAACTGTTTCTCCTGAATTTCGCTCACCAAACCTTTTGGGTAAAGCACATACACCTGAATGCCCGGAACGCCTAAAAATCCGTTGGCCACAGCGCTACCGGTATCACCCGAGGTTGCCACCAGCACGTTCACCTGCTCTTGGTTGCCTTTCAGAAAATAGCCCAGCAAACGCGCCATAAAGCGGCCGCCCACATCTTTAAAAGCCAGTGTTGGTCCGTGAAATAACTCGAGCGAATAAATTGAACCATTCACCGGAACAAGCGGACAATCAAATTGCAAGGTGTCGTAAACAATCGCCTTCAGATCGTCTTCGGGAATGTCTTCGCCAAAGAAAGCTTTCGCTACTTCGAACGAAATTTCCTGAAACGAAAGCTTATCGATCTGTTCGAAAAAGGAAGCCGGAAGCGGGTTAATGCGTTCGGGCATAAACAAGCCTTTGTCGTCGGCCAAGCCTTTGGTCACCGCCTCTTTGAGCGAAACCACGGGTACTGATTTATTGGTGCTATAATAGAACATGGGTAAAATTCAAGTTTGAAACCCCCTCCAAGTCCCCCAAGGAGGAGAGCAAAGAACTATTTTATTCTAAAAACTAATCATTCAAAAGCGCTTCCATAAACTCACGGCCACGCAGCAAACCGTAGCTACCATTTCGAACCGAGAACTCATCATAGACGTCAACCTCATCGGCCACATTGCCCGGCTTATAAATAATGAAAGGCACCGGATCTTTGGTGTGAACGGTTGTGGCACAGGGTGTCGGGTGGTCGGGTAAAACGGCAATAGCCACTGGTTCGCTCATTTTAGCCGTTTCCTCCATCAGGTATTTCACCACGCGATGGTCGAGGTATTCAATGGTTTTTGTTTTCAGTTTCACATTGCCTTCGTGGCCGGCTTCGTCGCTGGCTTCGATGTGCAGGTAAACCAGATCGCAGTCCTTCAATGCTTCGATGGTTGCCTGTGCTTTGCCTTCATAGTTGGTATCGTACAAACCGGTTGCACCTTCAACCTGAATCACTTTCATACCGGCATATACGCCAATTCCCTGAATCAAATCGACAGCTGAGATAACAGCCGATTTTGGGATTCCGTACATTTCTTTCAAGGTCGGCATCTCGGGCTTGTAGCCCGGCGACCACGGCCAAATGCTGTTGGCGACATCCTTGCCGGCATCTTTCCGCTTCCGGTTGACCGGATGCGTCGGCAGGATTTCCATCGATTTTAAAATCAATTTATTCAGCAAATCGGCAGTGTCATCTGCTTCTTCGGCTTTCGGTTTTGGCAGATAATCTTTCCATGGCTTTCCGGGTACGTCGTGAGGCGGCGTACAAGCCAGTTGTTTTTTGCCTCCTTTAATCACCAACAGGTGACGATACGAAACCCCTTTGTGGAAAATGATGCGATCGTTTCCGAGTTCCTGATTCAGGAAATCGATTAACTCGTGGGCCTCTGCATTCGAAATGTGGCCGGCTGAGTGATTTTTAATGTTTTCGCCCGCCAAGGTAATCACATTGCAACGCAGCGCTAAATCGCCCGGTTCTAGCACCACGCCCATACTGGCTGCTTCCAGCGTTCCGCGTCCCTCGAACACGTTCGGAACATCGTAGCCCAACACCGACATGTTGGCAATTTCGCTACCAGGGTGCATTTCTTCGGGCACAGTAAGCAGTTGCCCCGTACGCCCACGCTTGGCCAAGCGATCGATAGCCGGCGTATTGGCCATTTGCAAGGGTGTTTTTCCGCCGTAATTTTCCAATGGCTCGTCAGCCATGCCATCTCCTAAAACGATGATATACTTCATGGTATAAATTCCAACTATTTAAATTTCAAAGACTCAAATTATCGTATTGAGTTCAGAGACACGCCCATTGAGAGCAAAGCTTTAGCGATCATATTTTCTCCAAACTCACGACTCTTCTAAATATTCGACACCCGGATAATGTCGGCAAATACGCCGGCAGCAGTTACTGCCGCTCCGGCCCCATAACCTTTAATCATCATCGGGAACTCGTTGTAGCGTTCGGAGGTAAACATCACCAGGTTATTGCTCCCTTGGAGGTCGAAAAAGGGGTGTCCTTGCGATACTTCCTGCAAGCCAACTTCGGCCTTGCCATTCTCGAACCGGGCTACAAAACGCCAGCATTTATTTTGCGATTCCAGTATTTTCCGTCGAGCTTCAAATTCGGCATCAACTTCCGGAATAGTCTTCCAGAAATCATCAATACTGCCATTAAAATACTTTTCGGGAATAAATGTATTTATTTGAACATCTTCTTTTTCAATGCGGTAACCCGATTCACGAACCAAAATTAAAAGTTTGCGTACCACATCGATTCCGCTCAGGTCAATTCTCGGATCCGGCTCCGAGTAGCCTTGTTCTTTAGCCATCTGGATGGTTTTGCTCAAGGGAACTTTTGCCGAAATGGTGTTAAAAATGAAGTTCAAGGTTCCCGAAAGAACCGCTTCAATTTTCAGGATCCGGTCACCCGAGTTCACCAAGTCGTTCAGGGTGTTGATAATTGGCAAACCTGCCCCAACATTGGTTTCAAACAAAAACTTGATGCCTTTGTTTTTCGAAATACTTTTTAGGTTCTGGTAGTTTTCGTATTCCGACGAAGCCGCTACCTTGTTTGCCGTCACAATAGATACGTTTGCATTCAGCAGGTCGGCATAAACGCCGGCCGACTCGTTTGAAGCGGTACAATCAACAAATACCGAATTATAAATATTCATGGCTTTAATGGCCTCTTTATAAGCAGTCAGCCCCGACTCCACTCCCTCTGTATCAAGTCGCTCGCGAAAGCTTTCGATAGCAATTCCTTCGCGGTCGAGCAACATTTTCTTCGAATTGGCCACACCAACCAACTTAATTTTGAGGTGCTTTTCGCGCATCAGTTTTTCCTGTTGCTGCTGAATTTGGTTCAGCAAATTACCACCAACCAAACCAATTCCCAGCAGAAATACATTCACTTCTGCATTTTCGGACAAAAAGAACGACTCGTGCACGACGTTCAGTGTTTTACGCAAGTCACTGTTTTTCACTACCCACGAAATATTCAACTCTGAAGCCCCTTGGGCAATGGCGATAATGTTGATACCGTTTTTTCCAATGGTGTTGAACAGTTTTCCGGCAATACCGCTGGCATGTTTCATGTTTTCGCCAACAATGGCTACAATCGATAAATCGCTCTCAACTTCAACTTTGTTGATTTTTCCACTCAAAATCTCGCGCTCAAATTCGGTGCGGATAGCTATCTCGGCGGTTGCTGCTTTGGGCGTATCAACAGCAATCGATATCGAGTTCTCGGACGAGGCCTGCGAAATCAGAATCACATTAATATTATTTACAGCCAATGCACTGAAAAGGCGCGCTGAAATACCGGTAACTCCCACCATTCCCAATCCCTGAACGGTAATCAGGCTGATGTTCGAGATAGATGAAATCCCTTTAATCGGCCGGTCTTTCCCATTTTTCTGGCTGCTCGTAATCAGCGAACCATTGGCCTGCGAGTTCATCGTATTTTTTATGTAGGTTGGAATGCCTTTTTTGTAAACCGGCAAAATGGTTGGCGGATAAATTACCTTTGCACCAAAGTGCGATAGCTCCATCGCTTCGGCATAACTAAGCGAGTTAATCACATAAGCTTTGCTAATCACCCGCGGGTCGGCAGTCATAAAACCATCCACATCGGTCCAGATTTCGAGCACCGAGGCATCGAGCGCTGCGGCATAAATAGCCCCTGTATAATCGGAACCACCGCGGCCCAAGGTGGTGTAATCGCCCTCGGCATTGCTGGCCACAAAACCGGGTGCAATGCAAATGCCTTTCAGCTCGCCCAAGGCCGCTTTTATTAATGTATTTGTCAGGCTGAAGTTCACCTGCGCTTTTCCGAAGGCACTGTCGGTTTTTATCAGCTTTGAGGAATCAACCCAACTGGCCGACTCGATAAACTCGCTGATGATAAGCGATGACAAACGTTCACCGAAACCACCAATCTTGTCCAGTGTTTTATCGGTTAGCTCGCCAATCATCGAAACCCCGTTGATTACTTTCTCCAGCTCATCAAGCAAGTTGCTCACCTGCTCTTTTACCTCTTCGCGGCGGCTACCGTCGAATAACTGATCAACTGTTTCTTCGTGGCGTTCGCGGATAGCCGTAAGTTCGGTATTAAAATATTCAGTTCCGAGGACTGCCATTTTCGCTGCATTCAAAATTTTGTCGGTAATTCCGCCCAATGCCGAAACTACCACTACAGCGTCGTCCTGCTGACTTTGTACAATTTCTTTTACCCTTCGGATATTTGCAGCACTCCCGACAGAGGTACCGCCGAATTTCAACACCTTCATTTTATGAATCAATTAGTTAGCTATTAAAAACACGTACATACGGATTGGCCAATTTAACCGCTTTGCAGTATTCCGGATATGGTTTTCTTCAGCATTAAAACCTGACCGAAGTCAGTTTTCTATAAGCGGCAAAAATATGCTTATTTCTTAGTTTCCCGGCATAAACAGTTGCAAATTTCCAGCTTCAACCTATTGCTTAACGTCAAACTGAAAGATTTACCTCTTGTTTTAAGCCAACAGCAAATCGAAAAAGCGTTGGAATTACCGGCGATCGAAAGCAAAAAAATCCGGGTGAAGCAGTACTCCACCCGGATTTCAACTGCACACAATATTCTGATTAACTCGTGGCCGCTGTGCCCGTAGTTACCGCTTCAATAATTTTGCTTTCAAGTTCTGTAGCCAGCTCGGCGTTATCTTTCAGTAGCGAGCGAACAGCTTCGCGCCCCTGTCCCAGTTTGGTTTCGCCATAACTAAACCACGAACCGCTTTTTTTAATGATGCCATACGCCACTCCAAGATCGATAATCTCGCCGGTTTTCGAAATTCCTTCGCCATACATAATATCGAACTCGGCTTTGCGGAAAGGCGGTGCCACTTTGTTTTTCACTACTTTTACGCGGGTGTTGCTACCTAAAACTTCTTCGCCATCCTTAATTTGTCCGGTGCGGCGAATATCCAAACGGACAGATGCATAAAATTTTAACGCATTACCACCGGTTGTCGTTTCGGGATTGCCAAACATTACCCCAATCTTCTCGCGCAATTGGTTGATAAAGATGCAGCAGGTTTTTGTTTTATTGATGTTAGCTGTTAACTTCCGCAAAGCCTGCGACATGAGCCGGGCCTGGAGCCCCATTTTCGAATCGCCCATCTCGCCTTCAATTTCGGCTTTTGGGGTCAATGCTGCAACCGAGTCAATTACAATAATATCAACGGCGCCGGAGCGAATCAGGTTATCGGCAATTTCGAGGGCTTGCTCGCCATTGTCGGGCTGCGAAATCAACAGTTCGTCGGTATCAACGCCCAGCTTTTTGGCGTAATACGGGTCGAAGGCATGTTCGGCATCGATAATGGCTGCAATGCCACCGGCCTTTTGTGCTTCGGCAATGGCATGGATTGCCAGGGTAGTTTTACCCGAGGATTCGGGCCCGTAAATTTCGATGATACGCCCTTTGGGGAAACCGCCAACGCCCAGCGCAATATCCAAGCCTAACGAGCCGGTTGAGATTGCAGGCACTTCTTCGGCAACTTTATCGCCCATTTTCATAATGGCGCCTTTACCGTAACTTTTTTCAATTTTATCCATGGTTAGCTGAAGTGCTTTCAGCTTTTCCTTGTTCACATTTATTTGTTCTTCTTTCGACATAGCTTATTTTATATCTAATGCTTTGGTTATTTGTTCTGTATGATTTTTCGTTTCCACCTTTTCGAATACTGCTTCAATTATTCCGTCCTGATCGATGATATAAGTAGTGCGTAACACGCCCATGTACTTTTTACCGTACAGGTTTTTTTCGCCCCATGCGCCGTATGCCTTCAGAATTTGCTGTTCAGCATCGGCAATCAGGTTAAATCGGAAACCATATTTATCGGCAAACTTTTTATGCGAGGCCACACTGTCGGGCGAAACGCCAATGACCTCGTAACCGTTGTTCAGCCAGTATTGGTAATTATCGCTCAAGTTGCACGACTCGGCTGTGCAGCCTGGCGTATTATCTTTCGGATAAAAGTATAAAATAACTTTCTTCCCCTTGAAACTGGCGAGCGAAATTGTTTCGCCATTTTGATTGACCCCCGAAAACAGCGGTGCGCCCATTCCCTTTTCCAACTTCGACATATTGTTCTGCTTTATTTCTTTTAACAGCCTAAAGCTCATATTCAAAAACATCCGCTCATCTTCAACTACTTACCGGTTTTCATTTCTTAAACTGAACCGGCGGCTTGCTAGCAAATATACTCGTTTAATTCCGAAATGCCGGGTGTTTATGCAAAAGAAAATCCAATGCACAATATTTCAAACAAATACATTCGATACGAAAATTGTCCATTTTGAATCGCTTATGCAACCAGCAATTTAAAATTTTGTTTTATGCTTCGCCTGTTTGGTCAAAATAAAAATAAATTACTAACAACAGAAGGGGTTGAATCTGGTGAGCTGGAACATTTTTTGTATTTTTAAATCGCAAAATCAGAAATCCAGTTATGTTATTGAAATTAGCCAGTCGCCAAAAACGAGGCCTATTCCACATCCTATCCTTTTGGGGGCTGTTCCTGTACGGAACGTCTTTGCAAGCACAGGTCGATACCGAAACCCAAGCCAAGCAATTGTTTTCCGCCCAAAAATTCGATGAAGCACTGCCGCTCTTTTCCGAACTCATCCGGCTATATCCGAACGATCCGGACTTGAATTACTATTATGGCGCCTGCCTGTTCGAGAACGGCGAATTTACGGAGCCAACCCGTCAAGCCTTAATTCGGGCAAACGGAACACAAAAATCGGTTTGGTATTTGGCCCAATATTACCACGCGCAATCAGACTGGGAAAATGCGGCAAACAGCTATTTCGAATTTCAAAACACGGCCAGCCCGAAAGATTTTAAATCAGTCCCTTTTGCCGATATGTTGGATTGGTGCCAGCAAAAGATTAATCCTTTTCAGGCAGCAACCGAAAGTTCACCGGTTCCCGAAACTGCAACCGGGACACTTGTAGTGCCTTCAGTAGTTTTGTCGGTTCCGGATTCTTCCTCAACGCCGGTTGAATTACAAACCGTGAACGCAGCAGTAATTAATAACGAGGAGCCTGACAAAATGATTTCAGAAGATAATCTGATTATGTTTCCGGTAAATGCACAAATTAGCTATTTGCTGCTTAGCCAGTTCAAATCAGACGAAGCACGCCAAAACTACCTGAAATCGAAAGAGCTTGAAACATCGTTGCACCAACAGGAAACCCTCCTGAAGAAACTGCGCGAACGCTACGAGCAACTCGACGAATGGAACAAAACACAATTGGTTGACTCGATTTTAAAACTGGAACAAGAAACCTATTTACTGAACCGCCAAATGAGCGAAGCTGCACAATCGGCCAACTCAACAGAAGCAAGCTATTGGTCAAAAGCCCAGTTTCCAGAAATAAGCGCGCTACAAGCACAAAACAGGGAGATAAAAAAACAATTGGCCTATGCCGAACAAAAAAAGGCAGAAGAAGAGGCTAAACACCTGGAAGAAATGCTCATTATAGAAGCAACCGACACGGCGGCCATTGATAGCCTGATGCCGCAAACACAGCTTGAAGCAAACATTTTATACAAAATACAACTTGGCGCATACCGCAGCAACCCGCCAGCCTACACGCAAGCGCTGTTCAAAAAGCTGTCCGTACTGCGGCGTATTGATCAATATACCGACGAAAAAGGGGTGACCGTATACACCGTTGGCGAGTTAAAAAAATATGCCGAAGCCCAGCAAATGCTGAAACAAATTAAACAAGAAGGTGTAAACAGCGCCATTATTGCGGCTTATAAAGATAGTGTTCGGATTCCGGTTGAAGAAGCCCAAAAGTTGACAGAGCAATGAAACCAAAAGAAAACACCCGAAGTAAACCCCGGAACGATGAAGATACGGGCTCAGCGACCGATCGTTTCCTTACCCTGCATAATGACGATTACCACTCGTTCGACTATGTTATTGAAGCACTGATACAAATATGCGAACACGAGCAAGAACAAGCCATTCAGTGCACTTTATTAACACACTACAACGGCAAATGCGATGTTAAGAAAGGAAGTTTTAATTACCTTAGACCAATGAAACAAGCCCTGCTGGCCAAAGACCTCAAAGCAACAATTGATTAACCCAAACAACATGACCGCAGTTATCATTCTCTTTCTTATCGTTTTAGGGATTATTTTACTCTTGCTCGAACTCGTTGTTTTACCGGGCATTACTATTGCCGGAATTGGCGGCGTACTCGTACTGGCGGCCAGCATCTACCTGGCTTTTGCCGAATATGGCTTATGGGCAGGGTTCGTCACAACAGCGTTTATCCTGATTGTAGCCCCCGTTTTAATTGTAAAAATATTGAAAGGCAAAGCCGGAAAACGAATTGCACTTCAAACTGAAATAACCGGTACTGTGGATAAAATTGATGCTGCCCAGATTCACCCGGGCGACGAAGGCACCAGCATTGGCCGGCTTGCCCCTACCGGAAAAGTCAGGATAAACGGGCAAACCATGGAAGGGAAAGCACTGAGCGGTTTTATCGATCAGCAAACTCCCATCCGGATAGTTGAAGTGTTGAAAACGCAAGTTATTGTAGAACCCATAAATTAATCAACATGGAATATTACGGAACATTTGGCCTGATAGCCGGGCTAGTCGTCCTTCTTGGTATTATTTTATTTTTTGTACCCGTCATTGGGCTTTGGTTTTCGGCCATTGTATCAAACGTGCCTATCTCGTTGTTGCAGCTATTTTTGATGCGCTTCCGCAAAGTACCGCCATCGGTGATTGTGCGGGCCCTGATTACCGGGACAAAAGCAGGCATTAAACTCGACCGCGACAAGCTAGAAGCCCATTACCTGGCGGGCGGACGTGTGGACATGGTCGTCAACGCATTGGTATCCGCAGAAAAAGCCAACATCGACCTGGGCTTCAACATGGCTACTGCCATCGATCTGGCCGGGCGCGATGTATTCGAAGCCGTTCAAATGTCGGTAAACCCGAAAGTGATTGATACACCGCCGGTAGCAGCAGTTGCTAAAGACGGTATCCAGCTTATTGCCAAAGCCCGCGTAACTGTTCGCGCCAACATCAAGCAGTTGGTTGGTGGTGCCGGCGAAGAAACCGTCCTGGCCCGCGTTGGCGAAGGTATTGTTTCGTCCATCGGTTCGTCGCACACGCACAAATCGGTGCTCGAAAACCCCGATTCAATCTCTAAACTCGTATTGAACAAGGGACTGGACGCCGGTACTGCTTTCGAAATCCTATCGATCGACATTGCCGACATCGACATCGGTAAAAACATTGGCGCCGGCCTGCAAATCGATCAGGCTGACGCCGATAAAAACATAGCCCAGGCAAAAGCCGAAGAACGCCGCGCCATGGCCGTTGCGCTGGAACAGGAAATGCGTGCCAAAGCCCAAGAAGCGCGTGCCAAAGTAATTGAGGCTGAGGCTCAAATCCCGCTGGCCATTTCCGAAGCATTCCGTAACGGAAACTTAGGCATTATGGACTATATGAAGTACAAAAACATAATGGCCGATACCCAAATGCGCGAATCAATTGCAGGTGAAGACGAACAAAAATCGAAAGAATAAGTCTGAAGCTCAAATCTCATTGGCAAAAAATAATCATCACAAACAATTGATTTACATCGAATTAAAGTCCTATCGGCATTAGATAGGACTTTTTTTTGAATTTCAGAAACAAAGAAATATGCTACTCAACATATTTCTTAATATTCGCTTAACCTTAATTTGCATTTCTGACCGTATTTTTGTTACAGATTTTATTTCATAAGTTTAGGTTTGATTAGTTTTATTGGTTTAGTTAGGTTTGAAAAGGGTAGATAGAGATCTACTCTTTTTTTTTTGCTTTTATCGCAGCAATTGAACCGAAAAAGACATCAAGCTGCACCGTACAAAAATAAGTGACGCAAGCACCTTCCCTGGAAACCCGTTATTGGCTAATCCTTTTTTCTTTAGAAACCCGGCGTATATAAACGGCCTTGCCAGGTGTTTCGTTCGGCCAGTCGCTTTTCTAGTTTTGCTACAAACTCAAAATTTTTCAAGCCCCACTTAGGCGCAACCAACAAATCTTTCGGCGCCTGACTTACAAAGCGTTCCACAACAATTGACGGACGGAGCAGTTCCAGGTAATCAACAACCAAATCGGTGTACGAATCCACATCGAATAACTGAAACTCGTTGGGATTTTGAGCATATTCGCGGGACATGCGCGTTCCTTTGTGTATTTGCAGTTGGTGCAGTTTCAGGTTTTCAACAGGCAGTTTCGAAATTTCGCGTGCCTGGTTCAGAAAATCCTCCCGCGTTTCGCCTGGCAATCCCAAAATCAAGTGGGCGCAATTATGAATACCACGCCGGGCTGTTTCGGTAATTGCCTGTTGAGCAGCCGCAAAACCGTGGCCTCGGTTAATACGAAGCAAGGTTTCATCCTTTACCGATTCAACTCCAAACTCGACCATCACATAGTACTGCTGAGCCAGTTCCTGCAAATAATCCAGTACCTCCGGAGCCACACAGTCGGGCCGCGTTCCCAACACCAACCCAATCACCCCGGGATGTTGTAAGGCTTCTTCGTACCGTTTTTTCAAAACATCAACTTCAGCATAGGTATTTGAATAGGCTTGGAAATAGGCCAAAAACTGCATCGAATCGTATTTGCGGCGAAAGAACCTAATCCCCTGGTTAATTTGTTCGCTAATACTTTTTTCAAGTCCGCAGTAATCCGGATTGAAGGTATCGTTGTTGCAGTACGAACATCCGTTCTTTGCCTTGCTACCGTCGCGGTTTGGACAAGTAAAACCGGCGTTGATTGACACTTTTTGGACGCGCCCGTTAAACTTCGACTTAAAATACGTTGGAAAATCGTTGTAACGCCGCTCGTGGTTCCAGGGAAACTGCATGATTGAATTGATTTTTAACCGGCTTCAAAATTAAGAATAAAGCCGAAAGCAGAAACCACACAAACCACCCCCGCCTTCAACCGGAAAGACATAAAGCGAATGAGAGCCGGGAGTTTATCAACAAGTGTTGAAAACTTTCGGCCTGTACCCCACCCGTAACGCGAATTTCTAGATGCGATTTCGCTATCTTTATGCTAATACCACATAAAACCACAGAACTATGTTTACTGAAAAAGATCAAGCAGATATTGAAAAGAGAGGCAGTAATCCGTTAACAATCAAGCAACAAATCGATAATTTCATCAGCGGCTTTCCCTTTCTTACCGTGATAAAACCAGCCACCATCGACGATGGGATCATTCGTCTCAGCGAGAAGGAAACAATCGAAAACAGTCAGTTCTTTGATCAAAAGACAGCCGAAGGTATCAGCATCTTAAAATTTGTTCCTGCGTCGGGAGCTGCCAGCCGGATGTTTAAAGCACTGTACGAAGCCAAAGATAAACTGTCGTCCGGCATTTCGGAAACAGAAATCAAACAACAAAAAGATATCAAACTGTTTTTCGACAAGTTGAAAGACTTTGCATTCTATACCGATTTGCGGCATCTGGCCGGGATAGCACCGGAGAAACTACCAGCTGCGGACACTCTGACACTTTTACTGGCTGAGGAAGGCTTGAACTACGGCAACCTGCCAAAAGGGTTGCTGAAATTTCACCGGTATGGCGACACCAACCGGACTTCGTTTGAAGAACACTGCGTGGAAGGAGCGCTGTATGCAAAAAAAAGCGACGGGAACATTGCCATTCATTTTACCGTTTCGCCCGAGCACCAATGCAAATTCGAGAGCCATTTAGCGGAGATTCAGTCCCTGTATGAAGAAAAATTTTCAGCAAGCTATTCCATTTCGTTCAGCCAGCAAAAGGCCGAAACCGACACCATTGCTGTAACCCCCGGCAATAAGCCATTTCGCAACGACGACGGGAGCCTGCTATTCCGTCCGGGCGGGCACGGTGCGCTGATTGCCAACCTGGGAGAACTGGATGCCGACCTGGTTTTCATCAAAAACATTGACAATGTGGTTCCCGATTACCTGAAACCGGAAACCGTGACTTATAAAAAAGCATTGGCCGGATTATTGCTAAATATCCAAAAACGCATTTTTGCGTACCAGCAAGTGTTTGACACGCATCACTATTACGCGTTAGACAGTGTTTTTCTGTCGGAAGCGGCCAGTTTTGCCGAAAATGTATTGAATATCAAACCCGCTTCAAACCAATATTACACCGAAAAAGAAGAATTGTACCACTACCTCAAAAACAAATTTGACCGCCCTATCCGGATCTGTGGTATGGTCCGCAACGAGGGAGAACCAGGCGGGGGACCGTTCTGGGCTATGAACAGCGATGGTACGGTATCGCTACAGGTGGTGGAAAGTTCGCAAATCGATTTTTCGGATCCGGAGCAAAAAGAACTAGCCGATTCGGCTACCCACTTCAACCCCGTTGATTTGGTATGCGCCTTTAAAAATTACAAAGGTGAGAAGTACGACTTGGCCCGGTTTGTTGACCCTGCAACCGGCTTCATCTCTAAAAAGTCGCAAAATGGAAAAGATCTGAAAGCTCAGGAACTTCCAGGACTTTGGAATGGAGCCATGTCTGATTGGAACACGCTTTTTGTGGAAGTTCCGATCATCACCTTCAATCCGGTTAAAACCGTTAACGACCTTTTACGAAAAGAGCACCAACCGGAGGGATAGGAATTCAAAAGTATTTGTAAATTTGCACCTGCAATTTTGTATCTATGGACGAGGACGCTAGGGACTATTTGGAATATGAGGAAATTATTGATGCGGTGGACCGATTCAAAAAGATGATCAAAGAAAACCGTTTTGAATACTTTGACGTGTTTGAATACGAAGGAATAATTGACTACTTTTTGGATGAAGGAAAGCTGAAAAAAGCAACTACAGCCGTTGATAATGGTCTGCAAATTCATCCCACATCAATAGCCCTTAAGATTAAAAAAGCCCAAATTTTACTGGTCGACGGGAAAGCCGAAGAAAGCCTGGAACTGATAAAAATAGCCGAAGCGGTCGAATCGACCAATTCGGATGTTTTTCTGGTTAAAGGCTCGGCTATGATTATGCTCGAACGGGTGGACGAAGCCATTGAAGCCTACGAAGATGCCATCAGGCACAACGCTGACGATACGGACGATTTGCTGTACAACATTGGCGTTACACTGGGCCAGGCCGGCGAAGTAGACAAATCCATTTCGTTTTTGGAACGGGCTTATGAAAACAACCCGCAAAACGAATTGGTTTTATACGAATTGGGCTATTATTACGACAGAGTTCAGGAGTTCAGTAAAAGCATCGATTTCTACAACAAATACCTGGACATTGACCCGTTTAATGCTGCCGTATGGTACAATTTGGGCATTACCTATAACCGAATTGGAACACACGAAGAAGCGGTTGTTGCCTACGATTATTCAATTGCGCTTCAGGACGATTTCGATCAAGCCTACTTCAATAAAGCCAATGCACTTTCGAACTGCAACCGGTACGAGGAAGCGATAGAAGCCTACGAGGAATACCTGCGGCGCGACAAGGAAAACGACGACGCCTACTGCTATCTGGGCGAATGCTACCTGAACATGGAACGCTACAACGAAGCGCTGGTGAATTACCGGAAAGCCATCAGGTTGAACAAAAACAACTCGAACGCCTGGTATGGCTCCGGCCTGATTTTGTGGATGGAAGGCAAACTTTCTGAAGCGCTGGTACTTCTTAAGAAAGCGTTGAAACTGGATGATGAAAATCCCGATTTTTGGCTCATGCTCGGAAAAATTAACCACGAAATGGACGAATTTGAACAAGCGGAATCTGCCTTCAAAAAAGCCACCTTGCTCGACCCCGAAAATCCGGATGCATGGATCTCGTTCGCCGAGCTGGAATACGATCGAGGCAAGTTGAATCATTCGATCGACATCCTGATGAACGCTTCGAAACTGAATGCCGACGACCCCTCGATAAACTATCGCTTAACAGCCTATCTGCTCGAAAATAACGATGAAAAATCAGCTACCGGATATTTCGAAAAAGCATTGGAAGTCGACTTCAACAATTACCGGATTATTTTCGACTATTACCCGGAAGCTCTTCAGAACGAATCCATTAAAAAGCTGATTAAGAAACACGAATCAACCAAATTATAAAAAATGAATTTTAATTTGCCGTTTGTCCCCGAAAGACCTGCGCAACCCAGAGAGTCAGGCGTTACTATGATGATGGACAAAGGAATATCGCTACGAGAAGCTGAAGACTTTTGTGAAGTTTGTACCGAATACACCGACTTGGTGAAACTTGGTTTCGGGACAGGCTTATTGACACCGAAAGTAAAAGAAAAAATAAAAATTTACCAGCGGGCCGGACTTCGCCCATACTTTGGAGGAACCTTATTCGAAGCCTTTATTGCCCGGAATATGTTTGACGAGTACCGTCGCTTTATTGCCGATGCCGGGGTTGAAACCGCAGAAGTATCGGATGGGGTGTTGCCAATCGAACACGGCAAAAAGTGCGAATACATACGGGAACTTTCAAAAGATTTTGTGGTGCTTTCGGAAGTTGGCACCAAACTGAAAGGAAAAGAAATAAGTAACGACGAATGGGTGAGCTGGATGCTTTCGGAATTGGAAGCTGGCGCATGGAAAGTTATTGCAGAAGCCCGCGAAAGCGGCAACATGGGTATTTACAACGACGACGGTTCGGCCAATTCGCAACTGGTGTTAGACATCCGAAACCATGTTGACCCGGATAAAATACTGTGGGAAGCGCCACTCAAAAACCAACAAGTGTGGTTTATCAAACTGCTTGGCCCAAATGTTAACCTGGGAAATATTGCCGAAAACGAAGTCATCCCGCTGGAGACATTGCGCCGTGGCCTCCGTGGCGACACGCTTTTGAGTTTTCTTCCGTAATAAGGCAAAAGACAAAAATCCCTGGAAATATGGATTTTTGTCTTTTTTCCAAAAAAGTTACGTCTCAACTGCTGTTTTCAAACAAAAACCGAAACTTCTACCCCTATATTTTGTTTAAGCAGCTGATATAAATGGCAACCGTATCAAACAGTTGACATTTATCAACGTTAAAAGCCATTGTTAGGCTATTAACATTGAAAGGGATTATTAACTTTGTTTCAAATTCAAAAGCTAATGTTTTTTGTAGGACTGGCTGGTTCAATTATACCTTACATTCTTTTTACCTGTGTAATGGTTATTCTCACCTTGGGGGCAAATGCCGAGGTGCTGAAAAAATTGAGTATTGCGCCCGAGCCCGCCAAAGCGATTGTTCTTGATGCCACCGGAACATACAAACTTACAGAAACAGCTGATTCCATCGTTAATTTTCACTGGGTCAACCACATCAATCATCAAGTACCTGCTTCATCCGATGAATCTGTTTCAGCGGTGATGCCCCCTTTGCCTCAGGTTTTACCAACATCCCTCTTTCCACCGGCTTTTTCGCATTATTGTTCAAACTATAGTGCGCGCTACTTTGGCTTGTCCCCTCCCCGGCTTGTTTAATACCTAACAATTGTTGTATAAACAAACCGACGTTTAACATTTTTCTCCATCATGATTGGAATTATTGGACTTAGCCATAAATCGGCACCTGTACATATTCGCGAAAAATTTGCTCTGGACAAAACAGAAAGCGCCAAACTGGCCCGCTTGATTTGTCACAACAAATACATCAAAGAGCTGGTTATCCTCTCAACCTGTAACCGGACCGAACTTTATTTTGAAGCAGAAGAATGCTGTTCTTCGGGAGCATTTACGATTATTATGGGTTATTTGCACAAACATGCTGCTGTTGGCGAAGAAATGAACAAGCATTTCTACCGTCATGCCAACGATAGTGCGGTAACCCATTTGTTTCGGGTAATTTCCAGTCTCGAATCGATGGTACTGGGCGAATATCAGATTGTTTCGCAAATAAAAGATGCCTATTCACATGCTGAAGAAAACGGAACCGTTGGCAAAGTGTTGACCCGCTTATTCAACAAAGCATTGGAAACCGGCAAACTGGTACGCTCGAACACGCAAATGAGTACGGGCGCATTTTCTGTAAGCTACGCCGCTGTTGAAAAATGCAATAGCCAATTCAAAAACCTGAAGGATAAAAAGATTTTACTGATTGGTGCAGGCGAAACCGGTGAACTGGTTGTAAAAAGCCTTTACAAAAAAGGATGTAAAAACATTACTGTAACCAACCGGACAATTTCGAAAGCCGAAGAACTGGCTCGCCGTTACAATGGCAAAGCAGTTCCGTATAGCGAAATGCTGGAAAGCATTCATGAAGCTGAAATCATCGTCAGCTCCATCTCCACAAAAGAACCGGTATTAAATGCCGAAAAAATAAAACCTCACCTGAACGGATTTCCGCAGGTGATGATGATTGACTTGGGCGTACCCCGCAATATTAGCACCGATGTGGCTGAATTACCAGGCATTAAACTAGTAAATGTTGACGATTTGGAAGAAGTAGTGGCCGGAAACCAAGAGAAAAAACAAGCCTTGGTATCGGTTGCCGAAGATATTATTGAAAGTAAAGTAAGCGAATTCTCAGATTGGTTGAACAGTAGGAACTTATCGCCTGCCATTCAGCAAATTATTAATTCGATCAGCTCGGTAAACACGAGCGAATTAGAGGTATTTAAAAAATTCCACTCGGGCGAAGATTTTGCCCAAATGGAAAAATACGGCAAACATATTACCGAGAAGTTAATCAACTCGATGATTAAAAACCTGAAAACCATCAGCGACAACGGCCGTCAAACGGAATATATTAAAGTTGTCAACGATCTCTTTTCTCCAATCAATGAGTAATAAAACAATCAAGATAGGCACCCGCGGGAGCAAACTGGCCCTGTGGCAAGCCAACACTGTAAAAGACGCACTTAGCGCTGCATTTCCGCAAAACAGTTTCGAAATCGTTACGATAAAAACCAAGGGCGACATTATTTTGGATGTTTCGCTCTCAAAAATTGGCGATAAAGGGCTTTTTACCAAAGAAATTGAAACAGCCCTACTGAACGGCGAGGTTGACCTGGCTGTCCATAGTTTGAAAGATTTACCTACCGAACTGCCCGAAGGTTTATGCCTTGGTGGTATGCTAAAACGCGGCGAAGTTCGCGATGTATTTATTTCGAAAGACGGTCGGAAACTAAGTGAGATGACTGAAAACGATCGCATTGCCACATCGAGCCTGCGCCGTAAAGCCCAGCTGCTGGCCTTCAACCCCAAATTGACAATTGTAGATATTCGCGGCAATGTAGATACCCGCCTGAATAAAATGAACGAAGGCCATTGCGATGCCTTATTGATGGCCGGCGCGGGTATTATCCGCCTTGGATACAACAACTACATCACCGAATTCCTCGACCCCAAAGTGGTTCTTCCGGCTGTTAGCCAGGGAGCGGTTGCCATCGAAATTCGCGAGGACGACGAATACATGCAGCAAATAATTGATGCCATTGCCGACGAAAATACATGGAACACCACCATGGCCGAGCGCTGGTTACTTCGCACCCTGGAAGGCGGTTGCCAAATTCCGGTGGCTTGTTATTCGGAGCTAAAAAACGGACATCTGACCCTGACCGGACTGGTTGCCTCGGTTGACGGAACAAAACTAATCTGCAAATCAGTTACTTGTCCGGTTGACGAAGGCTCCGAAAAAGCCATTGAACTGGCAGAATTAATTCTGGAAGACGGAGGAAAAGAAATACTCGACCAAATACGCACGGTATAAAACCGATGGCTGAAAAGCAAAGCGAAAATAACGTTGATGGCAAAATAATCATCTGTACTTATCCAAAACCCGAACCGGACGATTTTGCACCAAGTCTCGAACAAGCCGGGGCTACGGTGTACTTTATGCCTGCTATTGAGATAGGCCCCCTGCCCTACCGTTTGGAGAAAAACCTAGCAAGTTACGACTGGCTGATTTTTACAAGTAAAAACGGGATCCGCTTTTTTAACGAAGATTTGAAAAGTCAGCTTAAAGGTAAAATTGCGGTTTTGGGTGAAGCTACCGCTACAGAACTCCGCCGAAAGGGAATTGAACCAGATTTCACCGGCTCCGGAAAATCGGGCCGCGATTTGGCAGCCGAGCTTAAGACTGCACTTCAACCCAACCAATCCATTTTACTGGTTTTAGGCGAATTGGCCCCTGACATACTCACCATTGAGTTGGAAAAAAGCAATCCGGTTGATCGGGTAAACGTTTATCAAAACACCATTCCCGAGTGCTTCAACCCAAAATCCTTTGCCTTGATTGCTGAAAACAACTATGATTTGATGATTGTTACCAGCCCTTCTGCCATAAAAAATTTATACCTTGCCTTCCAGCCTTTTCCCGTGCAATGGCGGGTTATTAGCATTGGTAAAGTGACGACCACCGCCTGTCGCGAACTTGGCATTGAGCCGTTGGACACAGCAATAAACCAATGCTACAACGGATTGGCCGAAACAACTTTAAAATACTTACAACATTCAAAAAGATAACGTTATGAGTTACCCCGTTACACGCTTACGGCGACTTCGTAAGTCGAAAGCAATACGCAACATGGTCCGCGAAACAGAAGTAAACTGCGACGACCTGATTATGGGCTATTTTGTTTGTCCCGGCGAAAACGTAAAAAATCCGATAGGCTCGATGCCGGGCGTTTTTCAGCTTTCAGTCGATATGCTCGTTGCCGAAGTGAAAGATCTGGTTGCAACCACAGGAGTTGATAAGATCCTTCTTTTTGGTATTCCAGAAGAAAAGGACGAAACGGGCCATGTAGCCTGTCATCACAACGCCATTGTCCCGCGGGCAATCCGCGCCCTGAAAAAAGAACTCCCGAATTTACTGGTTGTGGCCGACGTTTGTAACTGCGAATATACCAAACACGGACACTGCGGAACGATTATCGACGGCGACGTAGATAACGACAGTACCCTGCATACCCTAGCAGCACAATCAGTTAACCTGGCGCAAGCCGGTGCCGACATTATTGCACCAAGCGACATGATGGACGGCCGCGTAGGAGCCATCCGCAAAGCACTGGACGAAAATGGATTTCAGAATACCCCGATCATGGCTTATTCGGCCAAATATGCATCGGGCTTTTATGGCCCCTTCCGCGATGCTGCCGACAGCGCACCTAAATTTGGTGACCGCAGCACTTATCAAATGGACCCGGCAAACGGCGACGAGGCCTTGCGCGAAGTGGAACAAGACATTATTGAGGGTGCCGACCTGGTGATGGTGAAACCGGCCTTGAGCTACATGGATATTATCCACCGGGTAAAAACTACCTACAACATGCCCTTGGTTGCCTACAACGTGAGCGGCGAATACTCGATGGTAAAAGCAGCTGCTGCAAATGGTTGGGTTGATGAAGAGCGTCTTGTAAAAGAAATTCTCACCTCGCTGAAACGCGCCGGTGCCGACATCATTATTACCTATCATGCCAAAGAGTTTGTATTGTCCGAGTTGCGCAAAGGCAATCGGGTTTAAACAAAGGAAAAAAAAGGAAAACAATGAATTATTCAAAAAGTATAGCCGCTTTTAAAGAAGCCAAAGAATTAATTCCCGGTGGTGTTAATTCGCCGGTGCGTGCCTTCAAAAGCGTGCAGGCCGATCCGTTGTTTATTGCCAAAGCCAAAGGATGCCGGGTGTGGGATATTGACGAAAACGAGTACATCGACTTTGTTGCCTCGTGGGGACCGCTGATTCTTGGCCATGCCAATCCGGCGATTGTTGAAGCCGTACAAAAAGCAGCTGAACTGGGTACCAGTTATGGTGCTCCCACCCTTGTTGAAACCGAAATGGCCCAACTGATTACCGAAATGGTACCATCGGTTGAAATGGTGCGCATGGTAAACTCGGGCACCGAAGCAACCATGAGTGCCTTGCGCCTGGCTCGCGGTTACACCAAACGCGACTTGGTTATCAAATTTGCAGGCTGCTACCACGGCCATGCAGACAGTTTTCTGATTAAGGCCGGCTCGGGCGCTATTACGCTCGGTTTGCCCGATAGCCCGGGCGTTACGAAGGCTTCGGCCCAAACCACGTTAACGGCTGAATATAACAACATGGAATCGGTGGCGCAGTTATTTGCCAAATATCCCGACCAAATTGCCGCTATAATTGTTGAGCCGGTTGCCGGAAACATGGGCTGCGTTTTGCCCGAAGAAGGCTTCTTGAAAGGACTTCGTGAGCTAGCAACCCAATACGGTGCGTTGTTGATTTTCGATGAGGTTATCACCGGCTTTCGGTTGGCTGCCGGAGGTGCCCAACAATACTTTGGCGTGATGCCCGATTTGACGACCTTGGGCAAAATCATTGGCGGAGGTTTGCCGGTTGGAGCTTACGGAGGCCGCAAAGAAATTATGAGCTTGCTTGCACCTGAAGGCCCTGTTTACCAAGCCGGAACTTTGTCGGGTAACCCACTAGCAATGGCCGCTGGCACCATTATGTTGAAAACCCTGAAAAACAATCCTTCAATTTATACAGAACTGGAACGAAAAGGGGCGAAAGTTGAAGCCGGGTTGAAAGCCGGGTTGGAGGAAGCCGGAATTCCGGCGGTAATCAACCGCATTGGCTCCATGATGACCATGTTTTTCACCGAAGAAACCGAAGTAAACTCGTTCGACCAGGCCATGAAGTCGAATGCTCCACGCTATGCCCAATTCTTCAAAAAATCGTTGGAGAGCGGCATTTACCTTGGGCCATCGCAATACGAGTGTTTCTTTGTTTCGAATGCCCACAACGACGCCGATCTTGACTACATGATTGAAGCGGGCGCCAAAGCAATGGCCAGCCTGTAATAACCCAACCAAACAACATGCAAAATTCAATTTTTCTGGATAAGTTAAAAGGACTTGAAACAGAACG
>JBKEAN010000240.1:0-7232 GCA_047972415.1 Mangrovibacterium sp. | reverse complement strand
TGGCAGGTGTGGTTTTCAATAAAATAAAAAAAGCAAGAAATAGAAAAATGAATTTCATGGTTTGTGTGTTTTTAGGATGCCCAAAAATAAGCACGATGGCCAATAAATCCATGTGAAAAGTTAGTTTTCAAGAAGAACTTGCCTGTTTAATGCTTAAAAAAAAGCCGAGAGGCAGCTAATCAACGCGGTAGTAATTGTTTTCGACGGCAATTTCGGTATTGGCAAAAATGTTGCGACTCTGTTCCAGAATAATCCCAGGGTTTTTGTAACGGGCCGAAAAATGGCCAATTAACAGTTTTTTTGTGTTGGATTTCAGGGCAATATTCGCCGCATCGGTACTGGTTGAGTGGAGTGTATCGGCCGCCAGCTGGGCATCTTCGGTAGTAAAGGTTGCTTCGTGGTAAAGCAGGTTAACGTTTGCAATTGCCGGAAGCATATTTTCGTTGTAAGCCGTATCGGAACAAAAGGCGTAGGAGCGGGGAGGCGTTGCCGGAATTACAAGATCGGCATTCGGAATCCGTGTCCCGTCGCCGAACACAAAATCGGCACCGGCTTTTATGTTTTTAATTTCGCGAATGGGGATGTTGTAGTCGCGGATTCGTTCTTTTATCATATCGTTTTCGCGCGGCTGCTCATCAAAGCGGAACCCGCAGCAGGCAATGCGGTGTTTGAGGGGGAACGATGTGACCTTTATTTTTTTGTCTTCGAGAATGACTTGCGGGCGTTTAAAGTTTAACGGGTGGAAAATAATCGGGAACCCGGGTTCATTCATTTCCAGAAACTCTAACTGGAATTTTGTATAGCGTTGCAGTTCCGAGTGGGCATAAATGTGCAGTTCGGTTCGTCGGCCTTGCAAAACCAGGGTCGAAATTAGTCCAATCAACCCAAAAAAGTGATCGCCGTGGAGGTGCGAAATAAAAATATGGCTGATTTTACTGTAGTTGATGTGGTTTTTGCGCAGTTGGTGTTGGGTGCCCTCGCCACAATCAATCAAAAAAAACCGCCCAAGTACGTTGAGCACTTGAGCGGTTGGGTATTTTTCGGAAGTAGGCATTGCTGAACTGCTTCCTAAAATTGTTAATTCGAAGGGCATCTGCATCCCGAAAGATTATAAACTATCTTTTTTGGCCAGTACTTCTTCTGCTTCTTCTACCGATTTTGCAATCAGTAAAACAGTATGAAGCATCGACAGGCGGATGAGATGTTCCACGTCGGGCTGTAAACCACACAGGATAAAGGTACCGATAGCATCATCGCACAACCGGTTGGCAACCAGAATGGAGCTCAAACCAGATGAGTCAATGTATGAACACTCGCTGACGTCTAAAATGATATTTTTAACGCCTTCGTTACCTAACACCACCAGCTCCGACTTTAGTTCGGGGGCGTTGTTTGTATCCAGGTTTTGGCTAAGCACCTTAACAACTGAATGGTTTGCTTTATTTGTTACTTGAAATTCCATGAACGGAAAGTTACGAAATTCTGTTGAACAAATTAATAGGTCAATCTTACTTTTCTTTGCTTTCTTCAGCTTCCATCTGCGATTTTAACGCAGCCAGTTCGCTGATATCACCCAAAGTTGTTTTTTCCATGCTATCTTTAACGGTTTTAACAGCTTTTTTAGTCTGTTTTACTTCCGCTTTTTTGGCAGCTGTTTCAACTGATTTTTTCTCGTCTTCGAATACTCGCGAATGAGACAGGATGATACGTTTAGCTGATTTTGAGAATTCGATGACTTTGAAATCAAGTTTTTCTTCCAAAGCAGCTTGCGAACCGTCTTCTTTTACCAGGTGGCGTGGGGTTGCAAAACCTTCAACACCGTAAGGAAGAGCGATAGTAGCGACTTTGTCGAACAACTCAACAACAGTGCCTTCTTGGATTGTATCAAACGAGAAGATGGTGTCTTTAACATCCCATGGGTTTTCTTCCAGTTGTTTGTGGCCTAAGCTCAAACGACGGTTTTCTTTGTCAATGTCCAGCACCATTACTTCAATTTCAGCACCGATTGATGTAAATTCTGAAGGATGTTTGATTTTTTTCGTCCAGCTCAGGTCCGAAATGTGGATCAGGCCGTCAACACCTTCTTCAATTTCAACAAATACACCAAAGTTGGTAAAGTTGCGAACAGTAGCTGTGTGTTTTGAACCAACACCGAAGCGGGCTTCGATATCTTGCCAGGGGTCTTTGCGCAGTTGTTTGATACCCAGTGACATTTTGCGTTCTTCGCGGTCCAGGGTCAGGATTTGAGCTTCAATTTCGTCGCCTACACGCAGGAAGTCTTGTGCAGAGCGCAGGTGTTGCGACCAGCTCATTTCCGATACGTGGATCAAACCTTCAACGCCCGGGGCAATTTCAACAAATGCACCGTAGTCGGCCATAACAACAACTTTACCTTTCACGCTGTCGCCAACTTTTAGTTCGGCATCCAGGTTATCCCATGGGTGTGGGGTCAATTGTTTCAGACCAAGGGCAATACGTTTTTTGTCATCATCGAAGTCGAGGATAACTACGTTCAGTTTCTGATCCAGTTCAACAATTTCGTTCGGGTGTGTAATGCGGCCCCAGCTCAGGTCGGTAATGTGGATCAAACCGTCAACGCCACCCAGGTCGATGAATACACCGTACGAGGTAATGTTTTTAACGGTTCCTTCAAGAACTTGACCTTTTTCCAGTTTCGAGATGATTTCTTTTTTCTGTTGTTCAAGTTCAGCTTCAATCAATGCTTTATGAGATACAACTACGTTGCGGAATTCCTGGTTGATTTTTACCACTTTGAATTCCATTGTTTTACCAACGTAAACATCGTAGTCGCGGATTGGTTTCACGTCGATTTGAGAACCCGGCAAGAATGCTTCGATACCGAATACATCTACAATCATACCACCTTTTGTGCGGCATTTGATGTAACCTTTAATCACTTCGTCGTTGTCCAAAGCAGCGTTAACACGGTCCCACGAGCGCATTGCACGGGCTTTTTTGTGCGACAGGATCATCTGGCCTTTTTTGTCTTCCAGGCTTTCGATATAAACTTCAACCAAGTCGCCAACTTTCAACTCCGGGTTGTAACGGAACTCGTTCAAACTAACGATACCGTCTGATTTGTAACCGATGTCAACAACAACTTCGCGTTTGTTCATCGAGATTACAGTTCCTTCCAACACTTCTTTTTCCTGAACGGTGTTCAGCGTGTTGTCATAAAATTTTTCAAGATCGTTTTTACGTTGACCGGCAAAACCCGAATCTTCTGATTCAAGCGTATCCCAGTCGAAATCTTCATTGCTGGCCGAAGTTACGGCAGCCGAAGCAACTTCTTCCTTGAGCTCAAGGTCTTCTTTGTTTTCTACCATTTTAAATTTCAATTAATTAATAAGTTAGACATTATATTTTTCTAACGCGCGGCAAAATTAGGATTATTCACCCGTACTGCAAAGCAATTTTAGCTTTTTTTCGGCAGTTTCGGCTATTTTCGTCTTTTGCAGTACCGAAAGAACGCGGTAGTTTGTTCCATTTGTCGGGTACAAAAGCGTTGACTGCAAAATAGTGCTAAAATTGACTTACTTTTTTGTGGGTAAATTTTGGGTGAACTCAGTTTTATCGGTTATTTTTGATTAAAAGAGCAAAACGGTTCCCAACCAAAGCCTGGCTTTGCGGAAAACCGACGATACCAATAATTTAATAATGTCAATCTGATTGAATCAATCAGCAAAATTGAAACAGCATTGAGCATGAAAGTATTAGTTACCGGTGCAAACGGGCAATTAGGCTCCGAAATCAAACGCCGTTCTTCCGGTTTATCCGGGCTTGAATTTTTATTTACCGATGTGGCCGAATTGGATTTAACCGATTTCGACGCCGTTAAATTGTATTGCGAGCGGGAAAAGCCGTCGTTTATTATTAATTGTGCTGCTTACACGGCAGTTGATGTTGCCGAAACCGATGGCGAACTGGCCGAGCTAATCAATACCAAAGTTCCGGCCTGTTTGGGAAAAGTAGGTAAATCGGTTGGTGCAAAGCTGATTCATATTTCAACCGATTATGTGTTTGATGGTTTGGCTTGCACACCCTATTCCGAGACCGATTTGGTTGATCCGGATTCGGTGTACGGAACAACGAAACTGAACGGCGAAATTGCGTTGGTGAAAGAAGACGCCTCGGCAATGATTATCCGCACATCGTGGCTCTACTCCCCATTCGGAAAAAATTTTGTGAAAACAATGATGCGCCTGGGAGAGGAACGCGATGAACTGAAAGTAGTTTGCGACCAGGTTGGAACCCCAACCTATGCTGGTGATTTAGCCGAGGCTATCCTCGAAATTGTAGCCCAAGCGGTAGTGATGGCTGAATCGTGGAAATCAGGAATTTACCATTATTCGAACGAGGGTGTTTGCAGTTGGTACGATTTTGCCAAAGCCATTCACGAGCTAGCCCAAATCGAGTGCAATGTGTACCCGATTGAAACCGGCGAATACCCGACCCCGGCTAAACGACCGGCATACAGCGTGTTGAATAAAACCAAAATCAAACGCAATTATGGTATCGAAATTCCGTATTGGCGCGATAGTTTGAAGCTTTGTATTGCAGAGCTTAAAAACTGACACGTGCAACAACCACTTTCTTCAGAAAAAACGAATTATTAACAACCTTTATAAACTTGAAAAATTATGGCAGCAAACAGCGATGTATTGGAAACGGTAATCAGCAAGGCCAAAAGCTGGCTGAGTGAAGTGTACGATGCTGAAACACGTAAGGAAGTTCAACGCATGTTGGATAAGGAAGATAAAACAGAACTGATCGACTCGTTTTATAAAGAGCTCGAATTTGGTACCGGCGGTTTGCGCGGTATTATGGGCGCGGGTACAAACCGGATGAATATTTATACCGTGGGTGCCGCCACACAGGGTTTAAGCAACTACTTGAAAAAAGAATTTGCAGGGCAGCAGGTGAAAGTGGCAATTGGCTACGATTGCCGCAACAACAGCCGCTTATTTGCCGAAAAAAGCGCCGATATTTTCTCGGCCAACGGCATTAAAGTTTACCTGTTCGAAGATTTGCGGCCTACCCCTGAACTTTCGTTTGCCATTCGCGAATTGGGATGCCAAAGCGGTATTATTTTAACCGCTTCGCACAACCCCAAAGAGTACAATGGCTACAAAGCATACTGGACAGACGGCTCGCAAATTGTTGGCCCGCACGATGAAAATATTATTGGCGAAGTTCAAAAAGTGAAGGCTGAAGACATTCAGTTTACACCCAACCCCAGCTTGATTGAAATGATGGGTGCCGAGATGGATCGGAAATTTCTGAAGATGGTAAAAACCGTATCGCTGGCGCCCGAAGTCATTGCCCGCCAGAAAAACCTGAAAATTGTTTATACGCCTATTCACGGAACCGGTGTCAAACTAATTCCGGCGGCATTAAAAGAATTTGGTTTTGAAAACGTCATCCATGTGCCGGAACAAGATGTGGTGAGCGGCGATTTTCCCACGGTTATTTCGCCAAACCCCGAAGAGCCGGCAGCCATGGAGCTGGCCATTAAAAAGGCTTACGAAGTTGACGCTGATCTGGTGATGGCCTCGGATCCCGATGCCGACCGCCTTGGCGTGGTAGTAAAAAACGACAAGGGTAAATACATCATCCTGAACGGTAACCAAACAGCCTTGCTTTTCATTTACTACATCATTACCTGCATGAAAGAACGTAAGGCCTTTAAAGGCAATGAGTTTGTGGTAAAAACCATTGTAAGTACCGAGAAGATTGCCGAAATAGCGGAGAAAAATGGTATTGAAATCTACGATGTTTTCACCGGCTTTAAATACATTGCCGAAGTTATCCGCGAGAACGAAGGGGTGAAAAAATACATTGGCGGCGGCGAAGAAAGCTTTGGCTTTATGCCGGCCGATTTCGTTCGCGACAAAGATGCCGTGTCCGCCTGTGCCTTGATGGCCGAAATTGCAGCCTGGGCCAAAGACCGGGGCAAAACCCTCTACCAGTTGGTGCAGGACATATACCTGGAATACGGCTTCTCGAAAGAAAAAATGAAATACATTGTTCGGAAGGGCAAAACGGGAGCCGATGAAATAAAACAAATGATGGTGAAGTTCCGTTCCAATCCGCCAAAAGTTTTGGGTGGAAGCAAGTTGAAAATTGTGAAAGATTACGGCGACCTGACCGAGAAAAACCTTCTGACGGGAGAAGTGACGAAAATTAACCAAAAAATTACCTCGGATGTGATGCAGTTCTTCACTGAGGATGGAACCAAAATCTCAGTTCGCCCATCGGGAACAGAGCCGAAAATTAAGTTTTATTTTGAAGTGGCCGGTGAATTGAAATCGCGTGCCGACTACGACAAAGTGGACGCCGCCTGCGAAGAAAAAATTGAAGCCATTATGGCCGAGCTCGATTTGTAAGAGACATATTTTAACTTAAACAAAAAGGCGACTCCCGAATGAGAGTCGCCTTTTTTATGCTCTGAAACTAAGCTTCGAATTCAAACTCGAAACTAATTGTTACCAGATAACTACGCGTTCGTTTTCAGGCAGATACATATATTCGCCGTCGCTAATATTGAACGCGTTGTAAAACTCGGGCATGTTACGCAGCGGCCCCAAAACGCGGTAGCGGCCAAGCGAGTGTACATCAATTTTGGTTAAGCGCAATTTTTCCTCGTCGCGTATGTTTTGTGCCCAAACATGTGCATAAGCCAGAAAGAAACGTTGGTCGGGGTCGAACCCGTCAATCGGTTTTTCGTCGCCTTTCAGGGCCATGTGCAGTGCCGCGTATGCAATATTGAGCCCACCTAGGTCGGCAATGTTTTCGCCCAGGGTCAGGTGCCCGTCAGCTTTCACGGTGTCAAGTACTACAAACTGGTCGTACTGCTGGGCGAGTAATTCGGTTTTTGCGTTGAACTTTTCAGCATCTTCCGCAGTCCACCAATCGGCAAGGTTGCCAATTTTATCGTATTGGCGGCCTTGATCGTCAAAACCATGCGACATTTCGTGGCCAATAACCACACCAATGGCACCGTAGTTAATGGCATCGTCGGCATCAACATAAAAGAACGGAGGTTGAAGGATGGCAGCGGGAAATACAATTTCGTTCGCTGTCGGGTTGTAATAAGCATTTACCGTTTGCGGCGACATTAACCACTCGGTTTTGTCAACTGGTTTGTTTATTTTTCCAATCATGTCTTCGAAATAAAACTGACCGGCTTTTTGACAGTTCTCGAAATACGA
>JBKEAN010000239.1:0-10943 GCA_047972415.1 Mangrovibacterium sp. | reverse complement strand
TTCTGAAAACCGACCGCCAGTTTCTGTTCGAGGAGGCTATGAAGGCCTGGCGCTCACTCGATGCCCGTTACAACCCCATCGTTATGGAAGGGGCAGGGAGCATTTCCGAAGTAAACCTGTGGGACAAGGATATTACCAACATGCGCGTGGCACTCGCCACCGGTTCGCCAACCATACTGGTAGCCGACATCGACCGGGGCGGAGTGTTTGGCAGCGTATATGGCACCATTAAGCTGCTGCCCGAGGCCGAGCGCAAACTCGTTAAGGGCATACTCATCAACAAGTTTCGGGGCGATATGAAGCTGTTCGAAGATGGCCGGCGCCTACTCGAGCAGCTTACTGGCATTCCGGTAATTGGCGTGGTACCCTATTTTACCGACATCCATGTGGAGCAGGAGGACAGCGTAGTAATTGACTACCGACGAGGCAGTGTAACCGACACGGGAAAAATAAATATAGCTGTGGTATTACTGCGGCACATGAGCAACTTTACCGACTTTAACCAGCTCGAACGCATGTCCGAGGTTAACCTGTACTACTCGGCTAATCCCGACGAGATTGCCAAGGCTGATGTCGTGCTGGTTCCAGGCTCCAAAAACACCATATCCGATTTATTGTACCTGCGCGAACGGGGCTTGGCCAAAGCCATTATTGCGGCCTTCGCTGCCGGGAAGGGGGTTTATGGTATTTGCGGCGGCTACCAAATGTTGGGCGAAGAAATACACGACCCATACCATGTTGAGGGCGATGTGGAGGCTATTCCGGGTCTCGGGCTATTGCCGGTTGTTACTACACTCACAAAAGACAAACGTACCGTTCAGGTTGAATTTCAATTTACCAATAGACCCGAAGTGTGTTCGGGCTACGAAATACACATGGGCCTAAGCGAGCTGAAAGGTGGCGAGCCGCTGTGCCGTTTAAGCGATGGCACTACCGACGGTTGCATGGCTTCGCCCAAACTCTGGGGCAGCTACCTGCACGGCATCCTCGACAACCGGGCGGTGCTGGAAGAGCTACTGAAAGCCAATCAGCTAAAGGCCGAAGTAAGCCATTTTGACTATGCCGCATTCAAGGACGAACAATACAACAAGCTCGCTGCCCACGTTCGTGCCCACGTGGACATGGACTACGTGTATTCTGTGTTAAACATAGACTTTGACGGTTTTTAAAACCTTCAAAGTCCATGAAAGGATGAAACATGGAACAATTTATTTACCCGCTCATCATTGGTTTTGCGCTCGATTGCCTGCTGGGCGACCCGCGTTGGTTGCCGCACCCCATCCGCCTGTTCGGCTGGCTCATTGCCTGGTTCGAAAAGCGGTTCAACCGGGGCAACTATCGCAAACTAAAGGGGGCTTTTACTTCGGCCTTGCTGGTTGGTGCCACTTGGGGCTTACTTCATTTTGTATTGGTTTATATTGAAGGCTATCCGGCAGTGTTTATCGTGGTGGCATCCCTTGGTGTTTTCTTTGGCATAGCAAACCGCAGCCTCATTCAGGAATCCTGGGCCGTTGTCCGTACACTCGAAACCGAAAGCTTGGAAGCCGCCCGTAAAAAGTTGAGCTTTATTGTTGGCCGCGATACCAGCAGGCTCAACGAGCAGCAAATTCGCACCGCCGTACTCGAAACCCTGGCCGAAAACTTGAGCGATGGGGTAGTGGCGCCCTTGTTTTTTTACGCCTTGGGCGGCGTTCCGGCGCTTTTTGCCTACAAAATGGCCAGCACTCTCGACTCCATGATTGGCTACAAAAGCGAGCGCTATAAAGATTACGGTTGCTTTGCCGCCCGCCTCGACGATGTGCTGAACCTGCTTCCCGCCCGCCTTACGGCACTGTTGATGGTTTTGGTGAGCCTGAGTTGGCGCGGGGTGCAGCATGTTTTTCGGTATGGCCACCGCCATGCCAGCCCCAATGCCGGCTATCCGGAAGCCGCCTTGGCCGGTATCCTCAACTGCCGCTTTGGCGGCCCCAATGTCTATCACGGCCAACTGGTCGAGAAACCCTACATCGGCAACAACCAAAAGCAACTTAGCACCCGCCACTTTTGGTTTGCCGCTTATGTGAATATGGCTACTGCGGTGCTGACGGTGGCGGTGATTGTAACACTCAAATTGCTATTGATGTGATTGTGCTGTTGCGATTGGTTTTGAAAATAGTGTATATTTGAACAATGCTTTCTAAGAATGACATATTATTTAAATTGAAGGAGTTGAAACCGATTCTTTTGAAGGATTATGCTGTTCGTGAAATTGGTCTTTTCGGTTCATTTTCTGATGAAACAAATACGGACGAGAGTGATATTGATCTTCTGGTTGAGTTTGAAAAACCGATCGGTTGGAAATTCTTCAGCCTTGAACTTTATCTGGAAAAAACCTTTGGCAAAAAAATAGATTTGGTTACCAAATCAGCATTAAAGGAACAGATTAAAGATGAAATTCTGAAACAGGTTAATTACATTTAGTTTGAAAAAAAATCGGACATATCACATGTATTTAGACGATTTAGTCCTGTCGATGTCTCGAATCGCAGAATACATTGAAGATCACGATTTTTCAAGCTTCAAAAAAGACTACAAAACAGTTGATGCGGTCATCCGGAATTTTGAAGTGATAGGTGAGGCTGCAAAAAATCTTCCGGAGGAAATCAAATCCCGTTATCCCGATGTTCCATGGTCAGAGATGTATTTACTTCGGAATAAAGTTTCTCACGAATACTTTGGTGTCGATTACGAAATACTTTGGGACGTAGCAATCAATCACCTTCCCCAAAATAAATATCAAGTCGAGGAAATTATTAAACACGAGCGGTAGTTGCGGGTACCCACGTTTCTCTTTTTTCAACCCACACCCGGTTTGTGGCCTGGGTTGTATTGTTGGGTTCGGCCCCTGCAACAACTGCTTCGGCTCGTGCAAAGGCTGTTTTGGCGTTGGTTTAAAAAAAAGAAACCCGCCAAAGAAGTTTCCAGCGGGTTTTATCGGAAGTTGTTTCGTTTAAATGGTCGATTCAAATTGACGCAGGAAGCGCACATCATTTTCGAAGAAGTGGCGGATATCTTTGATGCCATACTTCAGCATGGTCATGCGTTCGATACCCATCCCGAATGCAAAACCCGAGTATTTTTTCGAGTCAATGCCGCAAAGCTCCAGCACATTGGGGTCAACCATGCCGCAACCCAAAATCTCCAACCAGCCGGTGTATTTACACACGTTGCAGCCTTTTCCGCCGCAAATGGAGCAGCTTACGTCCATTTCGGCCGATGGCTCGGTGAAGGGGAAGTACGAGGGGCGCAGGCGGATTTCGGTTTTTTCGCCAAACAACTCGCGCGAGAAATACAACAGGGTCTGTTTGAGGTCGGCAAACGACACGTTCTCGTCCACATACAGCCCTTCAATCTGATGGAAGATACAGTGTGCACGGGCCGAAATGGCTTCGTTGCGGAACACCCGCCCCGGGAAAATAGCACGAATGGGCGGCTGTGTTTTTTCCATCACCCGAACCTGCACGCTTGAGGTGTGTGTACGCAGCAACACATCGGGGTTTTTTTGGATGAAGAAGGTATCCTGCATATCGCGTGCCGGGTGCTCGGGCGGGAAGTTGAGCGCCGAAAACACGTGCCAGTCGTCTTCAATTTCGGGCCCCTCGGCTACGGTAAAGCCAAGGCGGGCAAAAATCTCGATAATCTCGTTGCGCACCAGCGAGAGGGGGTGGCGTGTTCCAGGCCGAATAGGTTCGGCCGGCATGCTCAGGTCGGTTTGTCCGCCGGTCGTTTCGGTGCCTTCAAACTGTTCTTTCAGCTGGTTTATTTTCGTCAGTGCAAACTCTTTCAGTTCGTTAATGGCTTGTCCAACAGCTTTTTTTTGTTCGGCTTCCACATTTTTAAAATCGGCAAACAGTTGGTTCAGCAAGCCTTTTTTGCTGATGTATTTTATGCGGAGTTCTTCCACTTCTTCTTTGGCCGAAACCGAGATCCGTTCCAGCTCTTCCTGCAATTGCTTAATCTTTTCTAACATGGTTGTATGCTGTTGAATGAGTGCGCAAAGATAATTATTGAACCTTGAATAACTAAAACGTGCTGGCTTTTATTTGATAATGCTGATACGGTGCACGCGGATGTCGCGCAGCGGGCGGTAATCGGGGTTTACCTCCACGGCATTGATGCGGTCGGCCACGTCCATGCCCGCGGTTACCTCGCCAAAAATGGTGTACGAACCGTCGATGTGGGGTGCGCCTCCCGTTGTTTTGTAAACCTGACGTTGTGCCGGGGTAAACTGGTAGCCGGTTTCGGCGCTAATGTCGTTCAGTTCGGTATCGTTGTAAGTGCGTCCGGTAACAATATAAAACTGCGAACCGTCGCTGCGTTTTTTTGTGTTGCCGCGGTCGGGTTTACGGGGCGAGCCAATAACCCCCCGCCGGTGAAACAGCCCGGGGATAAGGTGGGCGGGTAGGGTATAGCCGGGGCCTTTCCAGCCAACAATATCGTCGGTGCCGGCATAGCGGGTGTCGGCTGCCCCGCTCTGCACGCAAAACCCCTTAATAACGCGGTGAACCAGTAAACTGTCGAAATAGTTTTCCTTTACCAGGGCAATAAAGTTGTCGCGGTATTCGGGTGTTTCGTTGTACAAGCGGATTTTTATGTTGCCCATGTCGGTTTCAATCAGTAAACCTTTTATGCGTTTGTTGGCTTCGCCTGTTGCCCGGTCGGTTTGCGATTTCAATTGGCTTAAAGGTTGAACTGAAGTTGCCGCTTTGGCCCGCAGTTCGGAAATTAAGGTTGAAGGGATAACCAGGTTTTGGTTTTCGTAATCAATCAGTTCGGCATAGCCCAAGCCAATGCAAAGGCCTTGGCAAAAAACCGGTGTGCCGTAGCTTTGTGTACGGAACTGGTTGCTCACCTGATAGCGCAATCCGCCGCCAACATTGCCGTAGCTACTCACTTTTCCGTTGTGCAACGGGAGGGTGTTGCCCTGTGGTTTGGTAAGGTAAATACTGATTGACTGGTTGGGAACAAGCGATGTTTCGATTGGGATTCCCGGCCGGCCCGGCCCGCTCACGTTCAGCAAAACCAAATCGTTAATGCGGTCAACGGCCACAAAGCCGTTAACTTTTATTTTTTCGGTTGCATCCCAGGGGGTAATCAATGCTTCGTTGGCTTCAACCACTGGCGACAGGCGGCATACAAGCAAGTTGGTGTCGATAAAAAAGGCTGTTTCGGTTTCGAGGAAACGCCCCTGGTCAAAGGTTTCTAGCTTAGCTATCGACGGTACATAGGCGAGGTAATCGACCGTTGCTGATGCCGACTGGTTTTGTTTTTGTTTCGGCTGTGTGTTTTCAGCTTTTTCGGGTTTGTTACCCGACGAGCAGGAGGCAAACATGCCGATAAGTGTCCCAATGACTAATGAAGTTAGTTTGCTCATCATTCAACGGTTACGGTAATTCTTACGTCGGTTAGCGGTCGGCTGTTGGCATCGGTTTTTAAGGCCGATATTCTGTCAATCACTTCGAAACCCGAAATGCATTCGCCAAAAACAGTGTATTTGCCATCCAGGTCGGGGTAGCCGCCAACAGTGGTGTAGGCTTTACGTTGCTCGTCGGTAAATTTCAGGGTTCCCGGGTCGAGGTTGGTCTGGCTTTCGATTTCGCTTTTTACTTTGTCGGCAATTTCGCGAAATTCTTTCACCTTATTTTCAGCTTTCAGTTGTTTTAGTTTGGCCTTAATCGCGGGCGTATAAACCTCGTCGATAATCCGTTTGCGGATTGGCCGGTTTACGGCAAGTTCCATCGTATCCAGTTGGCCTGGGGTAAAAACCTGCCCCTTTATTACGTAAAACTGCGAAATATCGGACTGTTTAAAGGGGTTGATTTCGTCGGCCTGGCGGGGGGCACAGAGGGCGCCTTTTTTGTGTAGGTGGTTTTTGCGGATTTCGTCGTCAACCGTGTGGTCGGGCGAGCCGTAACCAATGCGTTCGCCCGGGGCAGCATTCCGCGACGAGCGGGAACCACCCTGAATAAGAAAGTTTTGGATAACGCGGTAAAACAAAGTTTGGTCGTAATAGCCTTCGCGGGCCAGTTTCAGAAAAGCGTCGCGGTGCTTGGGCGTATCGTTATATAGTTTGAAACGCATTGTGCCGAGGTTGGTTTTTACATCCACAATCGGCTCTTCCGGGCTTTGGCCATTCAACCCAAACGCCAACAACAAACAACAAAAAAAGACTAAATACTTCATTTCAATACGTTCACGTTCATTTTAACATTCGCCAGCGGGCGATCGGACTGGTCGGTTTGTACTGCGGCAATTTTGTCGAGTACGTCAAACCCTTCAATCATCTCGCCAAAAACGGTGTAATTACCGTCGAGCGAGGGGTAACCACCTACGGTGGTGTATGCTTTTCGTTGTTCCGGGGTGAATTTCGGGGAAGTTGTTTCGCTGTTTTTTTTCACGGCCAATTCTTTCAGTTCGGCTACCCGCATTTCCATGCTGTCGCGTTTGCCGGCCTGCATAAGCTTGTTCAGTTCGGTCTGGTGCTCGCGAAAAATGCGTTGCATAGCGGCTTGCACCTGGCGTTCTGCCAGTTTTGTTTCCAGCGAGTCGAGCCCCTGTTCGGTAAATACTTCGCCTTGCACAATGTAAAACTGCGAGCCCGACGAACGTTTCTCGGGGTTTTGCTGGTCGCCCTGGCGGGCGGCTGCCAGTGCTCCTTTTTTGTGTAGAAATGCAGCTTGAATTTCGGCCGGGATAGTGAAGCCGGGATCGCCATTGCCCAGTCGCTGGCCGGGAGCCGCGTTTTTCGAGTTCGGATCGCCACCCTGGACCATAAAGTGGTTGATAACGCGATGAAAGAGTAAATCGTTGTAAAAGCCCTCGTTCACAAGTTTCACAAAGTTGTCGCGGTGCTGAGGCGTTTCGTTGTAAAGCCGGAAGACCATTGTGCCGTATTCGGTTGTAATTTCAACCCGGGTTTCTTTTGGCGAAGTCTGGCGGGCAGTGCAGGCCGCCTGCAAACACAGTAACAACAGTAGCAGTGGCGTAAATCGTTTTTTCATTGTTCGGACTGAATTTTCACAAATATAGTGAATCTGATTGGGCATAAAAGTTTGATTGGAAAATGAACCCGGATGTTTTTGCTGAACAAGAACGAATTCAATTACTTTTGTCCGAAACGGAATACGATGCAAAGTTTAGTTGTTGACTCCAGTATTCGCTTGGAAGAAGTGCGCTATTCGCATGGTTTTCAAATCTTTCAAGCTATCGATCAGAACAGGGGGTTTTTATCGCCCTGGTTGCCTTTTGTACAGCAAACCCAATCGCAGGACGATACGGAAGCCTTTATCCGTTCAGTACTTTCGGAACCTGCAAACGAGCGCGACGATGTTTTTGTGATTTGGTTTGATGGTGTTTTTGCTGGTCTGATTGGGTTAAAAGACAAAGACCTGCTGAACCGGAAAATTGAAATCGGCTATTGGTTAACCCAACCGATGACCGGCAAAGGTATTGTTACCAAATCGGTTCGGGCATTGATTGACTGGCTTTTCGGATCCATGCAAATGAACCGTGTCCAGATTAAATGCGGCGTAGGTAACCTGGCCAGTTCGGCTATTCCGAAACGTCTGGGTTTTAGTTTCGAGGGTATTGAACGGGCCGGAGAACGCCATCGTGACCGTTATATTGATCTGGAAATTTACAGTTTGTTAAAAATAGAGTGGAAAAACAAGCTTCTGAATTAAACTATCATTAAGCCGGTTAAAAAACAAATAAATAATCGACACGAGCTCCGTAGTGGTAAAGAATAATCAAATTGACAAAAAATGGCCAATATGAAATCTTTTTGATTTATAAAGAACGAAGACATTAACAATTAATAGCAACAATTAATAGTTAGAACCGTTTAGTGAAATGTTCGATTTTTTAATTTTGACCCGAATTGGTCGGCTCGAAAATTGTGGGGCTGAGTAAAAACAAGAAAGATGGAAAATAAAAATGCCAGACGGACTTTATATAAAGTATTGCGCAAGACAGGTGTTTCCAGGAATGATATTGAGATGGATGCGTCATTTCTGGAGGACTTAAAATTCGATCAGGTAGATTGGACGATTTTTCTGTTTTATATGGAAGAAAGTTTCAATATTGCCATTAACGAGGGCGATGCCATGAAGTTGAACCAGGTAAAAGACAGTTTAAGTTTAGTAAAAAATATTGCCTAAGGGGGTAATTTAGTTTAGTTAGTTGAAAAGGGTTATTCCGAAAGGGATACCCTTTTTTTTGTCGCCTATGTTGCTACCAGCAAAATCGCAGGGAAATACGGATATGCAGATTGTTACACAACCCAAAGCGGCAATTGCGAGTGATGAACAAAATAAAATTGATACGCGATCGTTCAATGAACCGAAGCACTACATGTACTTAACAGGTTTTGATATTCATTTTGAAGAATAAAAAGATGATTACCTTTGACGGCTTTTCCGATTGTTTTTCATACATTTTGCTGTCTAAAACCGCATCAAACAAACAATTAATAAATAATCGATTATGGGAATTTTCGACGACTTGGATGGATTGAAAGAAATGATTACAGGCTTTGTGGTTACTTACGGGATGAAGATTATTGCCGCAGTTATTACCCTAATAATTGGCTTATGGGTGGTAAAGCTAATGGTGAAAGCGCTGGCAAGGTTGATGGAGAAAAAGAACATCGATTCCTCGCTCAGGGGCTTTATCAACAGTTTGGCAGATATTACGCTCAAGATTATGCTGTTTATTACGGTAATCGGGATGGTAGGTATCCAAATGACTTCGTTTGTAGCCATTCTTGGTGCTGCCGGTTTGGCTGTTGGTATGGCGCTTTCCGGAACCCTTCAGAATTTTGCAGGCGGTGTAATGATTTTGATTTTCAAACCCTTTAAAACAGGCGATTTTATCGAGGCGCAAGGTTATACCGGAACCGTTTCCGAAATACAGATTTTTATAACAGTATTGAAAACGCTTGATAATAAAACAATCATCATTCCGAATGGCGGCTTGTCAACCGGCTCATTAATCAACTATTCAACCGAAGAAACCCGCCGGGTTGATTTTTCGTTTGGCATTGCTTACGGCGATGATTACGATGTTGCGAAAGCATTACTTTTAAAACTGGTTAAACAAGACAAACGTGTTCTTTCCACCCCGGAACCATTCGTGGCTTTGGGTGCACTGGCCGCCAGTTCGGTAAATATTACCGTTCGGGTATGGGTTAATGCAGGCGATTACTGGGACGTTTTCTTCGACATAAATGAACTTGTTTACAAAGAATTTGAGAAGAACGGCTTACATATTCCGTTCCCGCAAATGGACGTACACCTTAAAAACAGCAATTAGAAAAATGAAAAAGTTACTTCTGATGTTATTTGTGCTGCCATTGGTTGTGGCAGCACAAACACCTGCCGATTCGACAAAACACTGGACAAAAGGCGGAATTGTATCGTTAAACTTCAGCCAGGTATCGTTAACGAACTGGGTAGCTGGTGGAAAAAGCTCGGCATCGGGCACCGCGTTTGCAAACCTGTTTGCAAAGTACCAAAAAGACCGGACAAGCTGGGAGAACAGCCTGGACCTGGGATATGGGATATTGAAAGAGGAAGACTCGAAGATGATTAAGTCAGACGATAAAATCGACTTTAGCTCGAAGTATGGCTATCAGGCAACCGGAAAGCTCTATTATTCCGTTTTGTTCAACTTCCGCTCTCAATTTACCAATGGTTACAAGTATCCCGATAGGGAAACGCCTATATCTAAGTTTTTGGCCCCGGGGTATTTCACGCTGGCAATTGGTATGGACTATAAACCAAACGAGCATTTCTCGTTGTTCTTTTCGCCACTGACAGGTAAGTTAACGGTAGTAGGCGACGATGAACTTTCGGATGCAGGGGCTTTTGGCGTCGATCCGGGTAAAACAGCCCGCTGGGAAATGGGTGCTTACTTAAAAACTGCGGTTAAATATGAAGTTGTTAAAAATGTAACCTTCGAGTCTAAATTTGATATTTTCTCGAATTACCTGGATCAACCGCAAAACATGGATATCCACTGGGACGTGATGATTAATATGAAAGTGAATGAATACTTGTCGGCAAATTTGGTTACAAATCTGATTTACGACAACGATATTAAAATCCCGATTGACAAGGATAATGACGGGGTAATTGAGGCAGCCGGGCCCAGAATCCAGTTCAAAGAGCTATTCGGAGTGGGATTAAACGTAAAATTTTAGTCGTTTAATTGTTGTTTGAACAGTGAAAATGGTTTTTTGGTCATTCAAATAGGGAGTTTGTTCAATGGCGTACCTCATGTCTTGACTTGTATCTGTTCTGTAACTTACCTTTGGAATGGTTTTGAATATAATAAAACCAATTTTTATTTTCTCTTTCATTCCACTCTTAAGCGCACAAGCATTCCATGCCGACAGATTTTCTGTCGGCTTTTTTTTGTCAATCCGTCTTCAGTTTGATTGAGGAGATGGGCTCAAGCGGAATTTCTGGGGAACACACCCTGCAACAAATCTTTTTTATGGCTTATCAGCCGGATTTTTCGTTGCCGGCTTGCCACAAAAAGTATACTCTGACATAAACAACTATTTATGCCACTTTTTTACTCAATCTAGGATCCTCTGTTATATGTCCTAATTGGTATCTTTTTCCAGTCTTTACCACGGCATAGATCGTTCGTAGCAATTTGTTTGAAATATTGTTCATGATGAGAAAATATGGTGTGCCTTCAAGTTTCTTTCGTGCATAATACAGCTTACATTCCGGGTTGCTTCGCATGGAGGATACAGCACACATATAGAGTAACGATTTTAACTCTTTATCGGCCATCCTGCTGACCTTGGATTTTCGAACCATCTCTCCGCTTGAATTAGGGAAAGGACATATTCCTGCATACGAGGCAGCCTTTTTAGCGGTGCTAATTGCCGT
>JBKEAN010000238.1:0-26172 GCA_047972415.1 Mangrovibacterium sp. | reverse complement strand
AGCGACATTTCGGCTATTTTATATGCCCGTTCCATCGGGGTTGAAGTGCACATTTCGACCCAGGTAAACATTACCAATATTGAAGCCTTGAAATTTTACGCCCAGTTTGCCGATGTGGTGGTGCTTGCGCGCGAAATGGATATGGACAAAGTAGCCGAAATCAGCCGCCAGATTGCCGAACAAAACGTGCGCGGCCCCAAAGGCGGGCTGGTACAAATTGAAATGTTTGTACACGGAGCCCTGTGCATGGCTGTTTCGGGGAAATGTTACCTCAGCCTACACGAAATGAACAGCTCGGCCAACCGCGGCAGCTGCATGCAAACCTGCCGCCGCTCGTACACGGTAACCGACAACGATACCGGTGCCGAACTGGAAATTGACAACGAATACATTATGTCGCCAAAGGATTTGAAGACCATTCATTTCCTGAATAAATTGCTCGACGCGGGCGTTTCGGTTTTAAAAATTGAAGGGCGTGCCCGCGCGCCGGAATATGTAAAAACCGTGGTCGACTGTTACCGCGAAGCCATTGATGCCTATTTTGACGAAACATTTACCGCCGAAAAAATTGCCGGATGGGACACCCGCCTGAACACGGTGTTCAACCGCGGTTTCTGGGACGGCTACTACCTGGGCCAACGCCTGGGCGAGTGGAGTGCCAACTACGGTTCGCTGGCGACCGAACGTAAAATTTACATAGGAAAAGGCATGAACTATTTCCCCAATATTGGTGTGGCCGAGTTTAAAATGGAAGCTGGCAGCCTGAAAGTAGGCGACAAAATACTGGTAACCGGCCCAAGTACCGGGGTTATCGAAGTGGTGGTTGACGAAATCCGGGTGGACCTGAAACCGGTGGACGAAGCCCGTAAAGGCGAACTGTTTTCGGTGAAACTGGCCGAAAAAATCCGGCGTTCGGACAAGCTCTACAAAGTGGTTCCGGCAACCGCGCTGAAGGATCGCCGGTAAACGGGTGCAGCCGGGTTTTTTGTTACGTTCTATCTTTTCCGGAAGTTGCAAAAAAATGCCCGCAGCTATCTGTTTCAACTTTAAATCTGACGAATTCTTTACGTTCAGCCCGTATTTCATTTTATTAATCCTGCTTATCTTCTTATTTTTGGGCAAAGCTCCAAACTATGCGCAAGTTTATTCTTCCCCTTATTTTAGTTGTTATTGTTGGTTTTGCGGCGTTTTGGTATTTCACGGCCCGCGAAACGACTAGCTATTCCGAGAATTCGGCTTTCCAGGCAATACCTGTAAAAACACCACTGGTGATTGAGGTGCCCGATGTGACCCGTTTTTTGGTCGAATTGGGATCGAAGTACCCGCTGGTTGACGAGTTACGCACAATCCCCAACTTTCAGCGCTTCTTTCAACAGGTAAAAATAGTGGAGGATCTGGTGGCAGGGAGCGAACGATTACGACTGCTGTTAACGGGGCAATCAGTACTTATGGCGTTTAACCCCGAAGGGAAAAACGAGATTGGTTGTTTGTTTGCCCTTAGCCTGGAGAACCGGGCCGAGCGCGATGGCTTTGTAAGTTATTTTAAAGATTTGCAACAAAGCGGTAAAGGAAAATTGACCCACCGCGACTACGACGGGCAAGCCGTTTATCAATTCAGCAATGATGGAGCAGAATACTTTTTTGCCGAGTCGAAGGGGATTTTCCTGTTTAGTTCGAATGCCATTTTTGTTGAAGAAGCCATTCGCCAGATCCAATCCGAAAACCTGATGATGCAGCAACAGTTTAAGCAGTTGTATAGCACTGTAAGCACAAGTTCGAGCTTCAACCTGTTTGTGAACCATAAGAAATTAAGCATTTTGACCGATAAACTGGTAGCGCCCGGTTTTCGGCCTATTGTCCGCAGCTTTGCAAATCTTGCCGATTGGAGCGAACTGGATATAACCCTGAATCCATCGGAAATGCTGATGAACGGGTTCAGCTCGGCTGGCACCACCTACGATAATTACCTGAATGTGCTGAAGAACCAGGAAGGCGAACGTTTCCACATGGCCGAGGTTTTGCCGGCGAATACCTGCTTTTTTGTCAACTTTAACTTGCAGGATTTTAGTCAGTTTCAGCGCGACTATGAAGCGTTTTTGAAAAAACAGGGAAGTAATTTTTACAACCGTGAAACCCGCTTGACCGCTATTGAACGGAATGCAAAACGGAAGCTCGTACCCTTGTTCGAGGAAATTTCGGACGACGACTTTACCATGGCTTTTGGTTCGGTAAACCAGAACGAGCCTTCGCAAAACCGCTTTTTTGTTGCAAAGGTGAAAGGGCAATCGCTGGCGCGCGAAGCCTTGTTGCCCGTGCTGGAAAGCTATGCCCGCTATGCCGGTAAAAATTTCAGCGATACCAAAACCAGCTTCCGCTTGCAAAAGGACGTGAGCTACGATATTTACGAATTTCCCATTTCCGATTTGGCACAGGTGCTTTTCGGGCAAGTATTTTCGGGCATCGATTGCAACTACCTGTGCTTTTACGACAATTACCTGGTTTTTGCAGACAACGTTTCGGCCTTAAAAAATTATGTGCACGATATGGTACTTTCGTCAACACTTGATAAGGATGTGCACTTTAAAACGTTTCAGGAACAAATGGCTTCGCGGTCGTCCATTTACAGTTACATCAACCTGTCGCGTGTTTTTGGTTTGAGTACTCATTATATGAATGAAGAAAGCAACCGCGCGTTGACTGAGAGCGAAGCTGCTTTCCGTAAGTTCTATGGTTTGGGCTGGCAAATCTCGGCCAGTTCGGGTTCGTACCTGAATAACCTTTACCTGCGTTTCGACCCGGTCCGTAAAGACGATCCGCAAACGGTGTGGCAGAGCAAACTCGACTCGACCATTGCTCTAAAACCACTTTTGCTAGACAACCACAACGATAAGCTGAACAAAGAAGTGATGGTGCAGGACAACAAAAACAACCTGTACTTGATAAACAAGGAAGGTGTCCGCTTGTGGAAAATTAAGCTTTCGGGACATATTATCGGCGATATTTACCAGGTGGATTATTACCGTAACGGTAAACTGCAATACCTTTTCAATACCAAAAACCAGTTGTACCTGATTGACCGTAACGGGAACAACACGGCGAAGTTCCCGGTAACATTCCGTTCGCCGGCAACCAATGGTGTGGCTGTGGTTGATTACGACAACAACCGAAATTATCGGTTCTTTGTGGCTTGCGAAAACAAAAACATCCTGGCGTACGATCGGGACGGGAAGCTGATAACCGGGTTTGCGTTCGACAAAACCGACAGCGAAGTAACCAACACCATTCGCTATTTTAAGGTTGACGGAAAAGATTACCTGGTTGCTGCCGACCGGTACAAAACGTACATTCTCGATCGGCAGGGCAACATCCGGGTAAAAACTTCGGATAACTTTGAGCACTCGGGCAACGAAATTTACCTGGCCAAAGCCGGACTGCCGGTACTGGCAACAACCGACACCAAAGGACTGGTACACCTGCAATATTTTGATGGGAAAAGCGGTGCGGTTGATTTGGGTAAATACGGTACCGCCCACTGGTTTGTTGCCGACGATTTGAACGGCGACGGCCAGACCGACTTTGTGCTGGCCGACGCCAATGCGCTGACGGCCTACAGCGACAAAGGCAAAAAACTAATGAGCTACCAGTTTAACTCAACAATAAGCAGCCGCCCCAATATTTATACTTTTGGCAACAACAGCAAGAAAATAGGAGTGGTGTGCCACGACGAAAGTCGCGTTTACCTGGTAAACATGGATGGTAAACTGTATGATGGTTTCCCGCTTCAGGGCAATACCGATTTCAGCATTGGCTACCTCAGTCGTGGCAATTCGTACTTCAACCTGTTGGTCGGAAACGACGATAACAGCTTCTTCAATTATAAGGTTGAATAGCTCAGATAACTTAGTAAATGTTGGGTCTCATTTCCCTTGGAGGCGGGGCCTTCACCGTTTTAGTTTGCCGTTTTCGGTACGGGGAAGTTCCTTGATGAAGATGATTTCGCGGGGTTGTTCGTAGCGGTTTAAGCGCTCTTTACATGCCGCTTTTATTTGCGTTAAGAGGTTAGGGTTTTCCGTTCCTTCCACGACAAGCACCAGTTGCTGCCCGAGTTTATCATGTGGTTTGGACGAAATGATGAAGGCTGAATTGATGGTGCCTTCCAGTTTTTGCTCCAACACTTCGGGCGAAAATTTCATTCCTCCCGAGATTATGCGGTGATCAGCCCGACCCAAAATGCGAAATGTGTTGTTGCCGGTCAATTGAGCCAGGTCGTTGGTTTTCAGGTAGCCGCCGTCCAGTCCCGGCATGTCAATCAGCAGGCATCCCCGTTCATCCAGCGCCAAGCGAATGCCGGGCAAACAGTGGTACCGTTGGTCGGACTGAGGACCGTTCAAACTTCGCAGGGCAATGTGCGTGGCTGTCTCTGTCATGCCATAGCCTAAAAAACAGGCTGTACGAAGTGGTGCCAGTTGCTGTTCGAGTGCAGAGGGGATGGACGAACCACCAAGTAAGAGGAATTCCAGGTTTGAAAATCCAAATTCCAAACATTTGTCAGCCTGATTAACCACCATGGCGGCAAACTTGAATGAAAGGCCTTGTCTCAAAATATCGAAGTTGGTCGAGGGGTCAACGACGTACAAATCAAGCCGGCCGAGCAAAGCACGGATCACCATCAGTTTACCCGCAATAAAACGGCTCGGCAGGCAATGAAGCACTCGGTCGTCTTCATTCAGCCCAAAAAACTGAATGGTACGAAGAGCGCTGGCTGCTACAAATTGTTTTTTCAGGCGAATGGTCTTGGGTTCACCGGTGCTTCCGGAGGTTTTCACCTCAATATAATCGGCTACGTTGTACCACTCCACCAAAAAACGGAGCCAATCCTGCTCCCAACCAGCGCCATCGAGGTTTCTACGGAGCAAGTCGTCAACTGGTACAAGATGTCCGTTTAGTCTGATATGACTTGGATGAAGTTCCACGTGGTCAAAGTTAAACGCAAAGTCGCAAAGTGGCGACGAAAGAGTGAAAAAAGAAACGCAAATTGGCGACGAAAGAACAGTTGAGAGAACAAGGCGCATTCAAGTCTTCGCGTTTTTTCTTACTCCAGGCTTTTTCTGCTTCGTGTTTACAAGCCGAAGGTTTCCTGCGGGTTAAACCAAAGCTCCTCTCCCCTGATTTCGAGTGGGGAGCCGATGTTGTTGGTAAACAGCTGCCCGGTTCCCAGTCCCTGGTACCCCTTCAGTTTTTGGGAAAAGGCCCATTGTGCAATGGCATTCAGCCCAACATTCGACTCCAGGTACGAGGTAATCCACCAGCCTATGTTCCGGTCTTCGGCCAGCTCAATCCATTCGTCGCAAGCGGCTAGGCCGCCGTGTAGGCTCGGTTTCAGCACCAGGTATTGCGGGTGTACCAGATCCAATAACAGCTCTTTGTCTTCGCGTTTGTTCAGGCCAATCAGCTCTTCGTCCAGGGCGATGGGTAGCGCCGGATGCTCGCACAGTTTAGCCAGTTCGGCCCACTGCCCGGCAGCAATAGGCTGTTCAATGGAATGCAGTTGAAGAGCTGCCAGTTGTTCCAGTTTATGAATGGCTTCGCCTGGCTTAAAGGCTCCGTTGGCGTCAACCCGCAAACTGATTTGTTCTGCGGTGTAATTCCGGCGTATCTGGTGCAATAATTCCAGTTCCGTATCAAAACCAATGGCGCCAATCTTCAACTTAATGCACTTAAATCCTGCATCCAGCTTCGTTTCTATTTGTTTTTGCATAGTTGCCGCGTCGGCCATCCATACCAAGCCATTGATCGGAATCCCGGCCTCGCCTTGGGTAAAGGGGGAGGGAAAAAGCAGGCGGTTCCCACCGTTTTTCAAATCAAGCAGGGCGGTTTCCAAGGCAAAACGCAGGGAGGGAAAGTCGAGCAATAGGTCTTCATTTTTAGCAAAGTGTAGCGGGTCGCTGCACACATCCTCAATCAGGGAATCAATCTGTTCCGGTGTTTCCTTGCTCAGCCCTGGAAGGGGGGCACACTCGCCCAAGCCCACCCGTCCATGTTCTTCTACAAACAAATACCACACCGTACGCGTGTTTAATACGCCACGAGAGGTTCCGGCACTCTGCTTAAACTGAAGTTCGTATTTGCGGTAGTAGGCAATCATGCTGCGGCAATCATTAAACCTGCCGAAAACAGCAGTGTAAAAAGTAGGGTTGAAAGTGCCAGGCGTTTCAAAAAGGGATCGAGAGCCCGGTCGTCGGTGATTTTGTAAATGCGTGCCAAATCGCGGAAAAAGAGCGGCAGCACCAACATAAACAGCCATTGCCACAGCGATTCCTGCTGGTGAAGCGTGAACACAATAGCGGCAACCCAGCCCCAGCCGATGATGGCAAAATGGTAGATGCGGCTGTTGCGGCGCCCTAGTTGCACGGCCATGGTAATTTTCCCCGAAGCATTATCATTGTTGATGTCGCGCATATTGTTCAGGTTGAGTACTCCGGCACTGAACAAACCCATGCTGACAGCTGGCAGAATGACAGCGGTTTCAAAAAAATTGGTATGCAAAAAGAAGACGCCGATAACAGGCAACAGCCCGAAAAACAGGAACACCGAGAGGTCGCCCAGCCCTATGTATCCGTACGATTTTCTGCCAGCTGTATAAAAATAAGCAGCCAGTAAAGCCAGAATACCCAAGCCTATAAAGCATAAAAAAGCGAGAGGGCTGAATTGCCATGTACCCACGTAAACTAAGGCAATTCCTAAAATAAAGCAAAGGCCGCCAATGAGCCACATGCCTTTTTTCATTTCTGCAGGTGTGATTTCGCCGCCCTGCAAGGTGCGGGTTGGCCCCAGCCGTTGGTGGTTGTCGGTTCCTTTTTGAAAGTCGCCGTAGTCGTTGGCAAAGTTCGAAAACACCTGGATGAGCGTTGCCGTAATCATGGCCAAAAGGAAGACACTGAGGCTGAAGGCTCCGTAAAAGGCCGCCAGGGCCGAGCCCATCATAATGCCCGATAAGGCCAGGGGTAAGGTGCGTAGCCGCGCGGCTTTGAGCCAACTTTGAGTTGTTGCCATGTTTAAATTTTGAAATAATTTGTTTTGAGCCAACATTTGTACATGGGATCCAGCATTTCGATTTTGGAACCATGAATCTCGATGATTTCTCGGCTTTCCAACATTTTCTTTATTTTTATGACATTCGCAGAGGTTCCCAATCGATAATTTTGTAAGGTTTCTTTTGAACTGAACTGTTCAATTCCCTGAAGTAGCGCCTTCAAAAAGTTTAACTGCGTTGTTGCCAATTCATCCGTCTTGCATTGAAACAACAAACTAAGTTGAGCGATTAGTATCTCATGTGCTTCTTTAACGATCTGATTTTTACAAATTTTATCACTACGAAGCCAACTTTGCTGTGCCAGCTGCTGGACATAATAAGGATGACATTCTGCCAGTTCTGCGATCAGGCTGGCAGATGGTTCGTCGATAAACTTGTTTGTATCGTTAAAACGTTTGCAAATAAAAGGAATCCAGTTTTCCAAACTGATTTTTTGAAGAAAAATGAGGTCTCCAAATTTGTAAAAAGGCATGGATGACTGGGTGAATACTTCCATGAGCATGTGCCGTTTGCTCCCATATAAGCAATAGGCTACGTGCTGCTGTTTTTGCCATTGCGAACGGAGCTTCTTTTGAAAGGCCAACGGATTTTCAAAACTCGAAATATTCTGAAACTCGTCAATACATAAGATAAATTTGAGTCCTTTGTCTTCGGCAACTTTCTCTGCCATATTCAGAATGTCATCCGGGTTTTTCATAACTTCCTGCCAATCAAGAGACAAGGAAATTTCATTTTGGGAGTCCGGGCTGAATGAAAGTTTTGGAAGAAACCGCCCCAAAAATTTACCGGCATCGCTCAGTAAATTCTCGATTTTCGAAGTAGAAGCTTTCAGTACCTCAAGCGCAAGTTGTTGGTAAAATTCTTCTTCGGTGCGCATATTGAAGACATCGAGGAAGCAAAAACGGAGTTCCTTGTTTCCCGTCGATACTTCATTGGCAACTTTCTGAACCAAAGATGACTTTCCCCATCTGCGGGGCGAAATCAGAATGGTGTTTGTTAGCGAGTTAAAGTTGCTTTTGAGCCGTTCCTTTTCTGCATCTCTATCGGTGAAATCGACCGAAGTTGCCAGCTTGCCAAATACAAAAGGTGTTTCCAAGCTTATTCCTATTTGAAAACAAATTTAGAAAATTTCAATGACTAACCAAGTAGTAACTTATAAAAAGGTAAGTTACTACTTGGTTAGTCACGAATAAGGCTCTCAATCAGGGGAATTTGGGGTACTTTTTGAAATCCGGCTTGCGCTTTTCCAGAAAGGCGTGTTTTCCTTCCTGTGCCTCTTCGGTGAGGTAATACAGTAGGGTTGCGTTTCCGGCAAACTCCTGGATACCAATTTGTCCGTCGAGTTCGGCGTTCAAGCCCAATTTTAGCATGCGCAGTGCCAGCGGGCTATGTTCCTGCATTTTTTGTGCCCAGGCAACCACTTCGTCTTCCAGCCGATCCAGTGGGACAACCTTGTTCACCAAGCCCATTTCCAGGGCTTCGGCAGCCGTGTATTGGCGGCACATGAACCATATTTCGCGGGCTTTCTTCTGCCCCACAATGCTGGCCAGGTACGACGAGCCCAAACCGGCATCGAAGCTGCCCACTTTGGGACCGGTTTGGCCGAAGATGGCATTTTCGCTGGCAATCGAAATGTCGCAAACTACGTGCAACACGTGGCCGCCACCAATGGCATAACCGTTCACCATGGCGATAACCGGTTTCGGCATGCTGCGAATTTGCTTCTGCACTTCGAGGATATTCAACCGGGGGATGCCGTTTTCGTCGATGTAACCACCGGTTCCTTTCACGTTTTGGTCGCCACCCGAGCAGAACGCCTTGTCGCCGGCACCCGTCAGCACAATCACGTTTATGTTGTTGTCTTCGCGAGCCAGGCGTAGCGCATCGCTGATGTTGTTCACCGTTGTGGGGCGGAAGGCGTTGCGTACCTGCTCACGGTTGATGGTAATTTTACCAATTCCGTCATAGTAATCGAAGAAAATATCTTCGTATTCTTTAATGGTTTCCCATTGGCGTTTTGTACTCATTGTATTTATACTGTTTTGTTACTTTTTCCTAAGTTGCACTCATTGCAAGCAGTCACAAGATTATCAATTGAATCTGTGCCTCCCTTACTAATTGGTATTTTATGATCGATAACTAATTTTGCACCATCGTTTTTTGTTTTTCCACAATATTGGCAAGTGAAGTTATCTCGTTGAAAAATCTCGAATCTAAGCATAGTCGAAATAGGAATCCTTTGAGACAATTTCTTGCTTGATGAATTTGTAGTTGTCTTTTTCGGGATATTTAAATAATGATATCGAGAAAATTCTAAACACTCTGAATAGTGTTTGAATTTGTTACTTGTAAATTTTAGTTCATTTTTTAGATCATCCCATTCTCCATCTGTAGTTGCTAATTCCGGCATAAACCATAATCTTAGTTCATTATTGAAAAGAGGAATTTCAGGACACATATTGTGGTAATAAATGTACACATCGGAGCGATGAAATTCAGGTAACTCATCAAATACTTCTACCATCTCTTTTTCAAAATCGCCGTTGACTATACCTCTCTCTTGAAGGATCTCAATTAGATTCTTACTGGTAGACCTTTTATCAAATTCGCCCATAAACATTACGGTCCATGCCCATCTTTCGCATTTTCCGACTAGCGGGCAACGTGAAGGTAGTTTTAACTTTTTGCTTATCGATGAATATTGTTTTTTATTCATGTTTTACAAATTTGAACAATCCCCGGAAGGTTTTCACATTCACCTCGGCATCGGTAAACACCTCCAGCAGGACAGGGCCTTGCCGGTCGGGGGCGTAGAATGAAACGAGGGCGTCGGCCAATTCGCTTTCATTTTCAGCTTTCAGGTAATCAAGACCGAAAGTTTTGGCCAGGCCTTCCGCTTTAAACTTGTTTTCGGTGAAGAAATGCTCCCGAAAAGCCGGAGATTCACCCGGTCCCTTAATGAGGCCAAAAATATTTCCCCCGCGATTGTTGATGACAATCACCCGGAAATTGGTGCCCACATAATTGTTCCAAAGTCCGTTCGAGTCGTAAAAAAAGGACAGGTCGCCAATAAGCAGGGTATTCAGCTTTTCCGATTCGTGGGCAAAGCCAACGGCGGTGGATAAAGATCCGTCAATTCCGGCGGTTCCGCGGTTGCCAAAATAGTGGGCATTGTGCACCGCATCGCAAATCAATGCATAGCGAACAGGCGAGCTGTTACCCAGGTGAAGTACCGAGTTTTCGGTTACTGCCTTCCGGATTTGCTCAAACACGCTCAGGTCGCTCCATTCGGTTTGGGTCAGGTATTGGTCGCGCAGCGTGTTTACACGGGCTTCCTTATTTTTCCAAGCTTGTAGATAGCTTTTCTCTTTTGTTATTAAGTTGGGTTGAAGGGCTTCGAAAAAGTCGGCAGCCTCCATTGAAACAACCTTGCTTAGCGACTGATACGTATCAAAATGCTGAGCCGACAGGGTGAGGTGCCAATGCTGTGTTGCTTTGTGTTTGCGCAAAAATTGTTTCAAGGCCTTCGACACATACTGGCCACCAAAGGTAATGAGCAGTTCGGGTTGAAAGTCATCGGGAACGTCTTCGAGCATGGCGGCCATCAGCGTGTCGATGCTGCTGCAAAACTGCGGGTCGTTCAGGTTGGCCAAGTGCTCTTTTAAGACCACTGCCCCTGTTTTCTCCACCAATTCCGATAGGATGTTCTCCAATCCTAGATTCGGAATATGTTGACCAGCCAGAATCAGCACTTTTTCGGCCCGGTTAAATTGACTGGCCAGTTTTTCAATCGCCGATGCTGAAAGTGTGGTCAGCATCTCCTCGGCTTCAATTTTTTTTACAGCGGGTAGCTGTGCGTCAACTAAATCGTGCAAGGGTTCTTCCAGCGGAATGTTGATGTGTACGGGCGCAGGCGTTCCGGCTACAGTCAGGTTGAGGCACTCGTTAATTTCGCGTGCAGCAAACCACAGCTCGTTGGGGCTTTCACCCAAAGGCAAACTAATTTCTTTTTTGGTGAAATTCCCGTAAATTCCCCGCTGGCGGATACATTGGCTTTCGGCTTGGTCAATCCAGTACTCGGGGCGGTCGGCCGTGAGCACAATCAGCGGAACATTCAGGTAAAATGCTTCGGCCACCGCGGGCGCGTAATTCAAGGTTGCGGTTCCCGAGCTGCACACAATGGCAACCGGCTTTTGCTTTGCCTGCGCGAGGCCTAGCGCAAAGTAGGCGGCACTGCGTTCGTCAACTATATTGCGGCAGTTAAACAAACCCGAACCGACAAAAGTACTGATGAGGGCGCTGTTTCGCGAACCCGGTGAAATAACGACATCGTCGATTCCCTTGGCCAGCAGCAGCGATGCCAGTTGCTGGATGTGTTTTTTTGTTGAAATCATTTTATTGAACAGCTTCAATGGCCGACAACAGGGTCACAGCCTTTTTGTTGGTTTCTTCCCATTCATCTTCAGGAACCGAGTGGGCCGTAATTCCGCCGCCGGCATACAACAGGTAACGGTCGGGGGTGATTTCCATGCACCGTAAATTTACAAATAATCTCACGCAATCGTCCATGCGCCACGGGCCCAGAAAACCGGTGTAGTAGCGGCGATTGTGTTTTTCGATTTTGGCAATGAAACGGTCGGCCTTTTGTTTGGGTAAGCCACAAACGGCAGGTGTTGGATGCAGGTCGGCCACAAAATTTCCCAGCTGTCCGTCAACATTTTTTGCCGGGAAAAAGAAGCTGGTTTTCAAGTGGGCCACTTTGCCGCTTTCGAGCGTTTCGGGTCCTTGCGTAAAGTAGGGGTGTATGTTGAAGCGGTAAAAAACGTCGAGCATGTAGCGCGACACGAAAGCCTGTTCCTCAATGTCCTTGGTGTGCCAGCTGTAGTCTGAATCGTTGCGGCGCGACTGGGTGCCTGCCAGCGAAACCGTTTCGAGGCGCTTACCAGCCGACTGCAACAGCACTTCGGGCGTGGCGCCCATCCAAAGGCCGGCTTTGGGCAGGTTCACCAGGTAAACGAAGGCATTGGGTGTTTGCGCGCGCAGCTGCATATAGAGTTGTCCGATGGATTCGCTTTTTCGTTCGGCACCAATCAGGCGGGAAACAATGACTTTGGAAAGTTTCGTACTTTTTATTTCGTGGATGGTCTCCTCAATTTCTTTCAGGTAATCTTCTTTTTCGATGATGCAGAAGTCCTGTTTGCCGCACTCGTTGCATTCGTTCGGGGCTAAAGCCGACGGGTCGAAGGCTTCCGTTTCGGCAGCGGTTTTCAGCCAAAAACGTGGTTTCAGCAGCAACAGCGGGGCATCCTCTTCAATCCGAAACGGTGCAAAAACAAAGCCTTTCTGACCGTTGAGACAATTAAAACCGTTGAGTTTTTGGATGTCTTCAGGTTCTCCGATTAAAAGTTCCGGTAGCTTTCCACCGGGCATCGACCAAACAGCAAAAGGCTTGTTTTTCGCGAGAAGCTCGTCCAGCAGGTTTCTGTAAATTTCTCCCTTATTCATTCTTCTTTACAATCATGTTGGTCACGCGCACAGTGGAAATCAGTTTGCCGTTGGCGTTGGAAATGTCAACATTCCAAATATGGGTTTGTTTGCCCTCGTGAATGATTTTTGCAGTGGCAAACACCGTTCCTTCTCGCATTCCACCTACATGACTTCCGTTTACTTGTATGCCGCGGGCATCGTACTCGGCGGGGTCAATCAGGAATAAACTGCCTAATCCGGCAATCGTTTCGGCCAAAACCAGGCTCGAACCACCATGCAAAATACCACCGGGGCGCATGGTGCGGGCATCAACCGGCATGGTTGCCTTAATTTCGCCTTGCGAAACCCCCGTGATTTCAATTCCCATATTGCCAATCAGGCTGTTTTGCATCGATTGGTTTAAAATATCCAGCGGAATGTTGCTGTTTAAACGACTGTAATCCATTGTTTGCGTTTAGAATGAATGGCCTAAAATAACGCTAAGTTTTTATTTCATGAAGGATTTCGGTGACGAATTAGGCGAGATCGGAGGCTTGATGGTGTTGGAACAAGAAATGAACACGAAGACACCAAGTCAGGAACGAAGGCCAGTATTGCTAATTCTTAGTGTATTCGTGTTTTAAAAATCTTTCCGTCAGGAATGGCTCAGTCGATCAGGTTGTGTTTTCGCAGGTATTTGTCGAGCTTTACTCCACTGATTGATAGGTCGCTCGGAGGAGTGTCGTTGTTTTCGGCAGCATACAGCAAAATAGATTCGTGGGGTTCTATGGTTATCTGTATCGTTTCGAGCCGGCCCAACGGCATGGCTGCACCGGGGCTCCAGCGGAACATCCAGCAATTGCTTTCGCCGGTAAGATCGGCCAGGCTGTATGTTTTTTCAATTTTTTCTTCGCTCGTGTTAACAATTAAAACTCCCCAGGCCTTTTCCGATTTGTAACGGCGCACAGCCACGCGGGCCGTATCGTCGTAAGCCCAAAGCGGCAGCGTAGCGCTTTGTGGCCTGTCTTGCGGTTGCAGGAAACGCCACAAATTGAGCTGCTCTTCTGTTAAGGTTGAAAGGCGGTCGGACGTGTTTACCGTTCCGCCCAAAATACCGTTCCACAAGGCAATGCTGGTTTTCTCGGATGTGGTGAGCTTGTTGTTTTCGTCGCGTAGAAAAACGGTGTCCGGATCGTTTTGCCAGTACACATTATTGAAGTATTGACAATCGTACGATTCCTGAAACATGTTTCCAATCCCGCTTTCGGTCCACACGCTATCCACATTGGCTGACACGCGCATACCATCCACAAAACCGATGAGCGGTGCAAAAGGCGAGTTACTGGCCATCCAATACGCCCCGGCGCCAATTTCTTCGCGAATAATTTTCAACACGTCAACCAATATTTGAACCGAGCTTTTATCACGGTCGTAGCGACGAATGTTGTAGCTGTCCTTCAAACCCCAGCCCAGGTAGGCTGTTTTAAAGAAGGTGAAACCCATTTTGCGGAAGGTGCGGAATACGCGGGCAATGTAACGTTGTACGTCGGGGTGGCTACCATCGAGCGCATACAGTTTCGAGTTTCGAAAGTTGTCCTGCTGAATGGCATTACCGTCCAGGTCGCGGATAATCCATGCCGGGTGGTTTTTAAAAATTTTACTTTCCTCGTCAACCATAAACGGGGCCACCCAAATGCCGGCCCGATAGCTGCGTTGATAGATTTCGCGGGCGGCATCTTCCATATTCTTTGGCCAGCGCTCGTTGTTTTCGAGCCAGTCGCCCAAAACACAGTAGCAATCGTCAATCTGAACGGTTTGTAAGGGTATTTTGGGTTGAATTTTATCCATGCCCCGTAATACCTCTTTTAATTGCTCAAACGAAAAATTGTGTTGGTATTCGTACCACGAGTTCCAGTGGTAGCTTGTTTTGGTATCTTTTCGCGCCACCATGTTTTCCGAAATATTCCATGCAATGTGCTGGAGCGTATCGAACGGGGCATTCCCAAAAACAATATAAATGTCGGGCAGTTTGATAAATTCGTTTTTCAGCGGGATGTTCTCCATTACAAAGCCAGTCTCGAAGAACACTTCTTCGCGATCGGGGTAGTGGTCGTACAATCCTTTGCGGTGCGGGCGGTTATAAATAACGCTTTTTTGAATAAAGTCGTAATGTTCGTAAGCACTGAATGCCAGGGTCTCGTTTTGCGACGACAGCAACGCCGTTGTAAGGTACGAGTCGTAGGACCAGGCTTGTTCGCCGCCACTGTTGCCCCAATTTTCGACACTTGGCACCCGGATGTCGAAGATGCCCGATGGACCTCCCTGTCCTAAACCTTGCTTATAAAAACGATTGGCGCCCTCGACACGGGCTTCGCCTAGCGGTGCCAAAAAGAAGGGCGCCCGTGCCATGTTGCTCAATTCCACGCCAATGGATACAGAGCCATTTAAAATTTTCAGATCGAGCATTACATAACTGTTGCCGGCCAACTCGTAAATAATGCGTTTGCCTTTGGGCGAGTCGCCCATAAATGTATTTTGCACAAAAATACTTTGTCCGTCAATTGTAGGACGACAATTCCGCAAGCGTATTGTACCGGCTTCGAGATCGAATGTGCCGTCGTTGTGCAGGATCCATTCCGATTTTCCCAAACGGAATTTTACCGGCCCGGCAGATTCGCCGATGACGGGCAAGTCGGCCAGCGAACGGATGGGCATCATAGAAGCTCCGATTCCGGCAGCCAGCAGCTTGATAAAGTTTCGTCGTTGAATTGGAGTTGAAGGCATGAAGTATGCTTGTTTTCGGTTCAGTTCCGGTAAATTTAACAGATTTTAACAGTCAAAATGCAAAGTTGATAAAAACTTAAAATTTGCCACACTATTCAAACAGGTTTCTCACCTGCGCTTAGTATGTTTTAGAATAGTTCTTTTTACTCTTAATTTTTGTTAGTGCTCGTTTCGCATTCCATCCGTTCGCGAATATCCTCGATTAGGCTCTTTTGAATATCTTCGGGCAGGGTACTAATGCGGGTTTTGTGGCTGCCGCCCGGGTTCACAATCTTCCGGTTGCTCGGATCGGCACTGACAACGGCTGCGCTGGCGGTCCAGGGATCAACTTCGCCATAAATAAGCACCACGTTGCGGGCTGGCCCTTTCAAAAATGCATCTACTTTTAACGAGGTTTCGGGCTTGTAACTTACTTCGGCCCCTTGCGGCACCATGTAGTTGACCAAGTAACCGCTGGTCGATTTTATATTCAGCCATTTCTTTAGTGGCTTGGTGTTGTAACCGTAATAACCCAGTTCGCAGGCTGCCTGTACAAAAAAGGCTTGGTAGTGGCGAGAACCCTCGTCGGTAAAGTAGCCCGGATCGCTCAGCTCGGTCAGGTAGCTGAAAACTGTTTCTGTGTTGGCGCTTGCAGTTGGAATATTGCCAACAGGCGAGCCCCATTGCCAAAAGGCAAAGGGGTATTCCAGCACCATATAGTCGAGCATCTCATCAAAACTCATCCGACTGTGCAGGTTTTTTGCTTCGCAGTAATCTTTCAGCATCGGTACCAATTCGGTACGCCGTTTTAATACGTCAAGCTGAAAATTGAAAATGGCTTTCCGGTCGTGTTCCAATCCTGTTTTTTCAATGAAGGGTTCGTGGCGTCCGTCTTCGACCCCAAAGTTCAGCGGGGCTACATAAGCTACGGTTAAATCCACATCATTCGGAAAAAAAGCACGGTGTGCCAGTGCAGTTTGCCCTCCTTTGCTGATGCCGGTGTTCAGCCATTTTCCCTCAAAATACGGCTTAAACAATTGGACAATCCGGTGATGGTCGTTGGCGGCGTTGCTTACCGCGAGGTAATCCCAATTTAACGAATCGGGTATTGACTGGCCGAAGTAACGGTGTTCAACACAAATCTGGCTGGCATCCAACAGTTCGGCCAGTTCTTCGATGTAGCTCGGGTTGACAGCGTAATGGGCAGCATAGCCTTCGGTAACCAGTACAACCGGGTTGTTCTTTTGTTTTTCGGCCACAAATACCCGTTGCATAAAAAAGCCATTGAGCGTGTCTGCGTAGTTGAGCGGCTGGCGCACCATAATCTGATAAGTATGTGCAAAGAAGGGGTTGCCGTTAATCTCGGTAATTTCTTTAATCGATTTTTGCGTTTGCATGTAGCTCAGCAACTCCTGCGCTTGGACTACCGTTAATTGAAAAATGAAAAGCAATAAGGTGAATATTTTCATTGGTTACAGTCGTTAGTTGGAACGATGCATTTATGCCGTAAGGCTTTTTCAGAATTGCAACAAGCAAACTTGAATGTTTAGCTACAAATTTCCGAAGCAATAGCTTTCATGTCCTTCCCCGAGAAATTCCCCGAAGTCATCAGCAGGAGGTTGCTTTGTTGCCAGTTTTTGGTTTGCAACAGGGCAAACAGGGCATCCGAGTCGGTAAAAACCTGTAAGCCCTCGCTGCCAAATGCTTCGGCAACCTGTTCTTTAGTTATCGGCTCAAGGCGTTTGTGTTCAATGGTATGCGGGTCGAAGTAAACAAACGCCTCGTCGGCAGCAGCCATGCAATCTTTGTATTGTGGAAGAAAATCTTTACGCAACGAGCTGAACGTGTGCAGTTCCATAACGGCTACCAACTTACGGTCGGCAAACTGATTTTTTACGGCTTCGGTTGTGGCTTTCAATTTCGATGGAGAGTGGGCAAAATCGTAAAACACCGTGCACCCCGGTTTCCCGGCCAACTGCTCCAACCGTCGGGCAGCTCCTTTAAAGCTCAGCATAGCCTGGTAAAAAGTGTCGTCGGCGATGCCCAGCTTGTTGCAAACCAATTTGGCTCCGGCTATGTTTTGCAGGTTGTGATTGCCAAAAACGTGCAGGCGTACCAGTTCGTTTCCGCGGCGCAAATAGCTTACTCCGTCAATAACAGTTGACGAGTGTTCGCGGTAAGCTTCGGCGTGCACATCGGGGCGTGCCGAAGCCGCAATTTGTTGCAAGTTTTTGTCGCCACCATAGTAAAACAACGCACCATTTTTTTCAACTAAACCGGTAAAAATCCGGAACTGATCCACATAGTTATCAAACGTGGGGAACACGTTGATGTGGTCCCAGGCAATGCCTGTTAGTAGGGCAATGTTGGGGTGGTAGAGGTGAAACTTGGGGCGGCGGTCAATGGGTGACGACAGGTACTCGTCGCCCTCGAAAACGGCAATTTTACTTGTATGCCCTAATGATACCATGGTGTCGAAACCGTCCAGCTTAGCGCCTACCATGTAATCAAAATCTACCCCGCTGCTTTTCAGTACGTGCATAACCATCGATGTTACCGATGTTTTCCCGTGCGAGCCGCCAATTACCACCCGGGTTTTGTCCTTGGTTTGTTCGTACAGGTATTCAGGGTACGAGTAAATTTTCAGTCCCAGTTCCTGGGCGCGCAGCAATTCGGGGTTGTCGGCGCGGGCGTGCATACCCAGAATTACAGCTTCAATTTCGCTGGTCAGTTTTTCAGGGTGCCAGCCAAAATCGACAGGAAGAAGCCCGTATTGGGAGAGGCGGCTTTTGGATGGTTCAAAAATTTCGTCGTCGCTTCCGCTAACGTCAAAGCCTTTTTTGTACAGGGCAATGGCCAGGTTGTGCATGGCACTTCCACCAATTGCGATAAAATGAATACGCATGGTTGTTTGCTTAAATTAGGTGCCTAAAATAATGAAAGCTGTTTAGCTGCCAGCTGCAAAATTAAATTTTGTTTACAGGAATAAAGCCGGGCGAAATTGCCCTACATTTGCCGCTGTCATGTCAACCCCGTCATCGAAAATTTCGGTTCTGAAAGCCAAACTTCAAGGGCTGTTCCGTTTGAAGTACCTACTATTATGGATGGCTTTGGGCTGTTTCCTGCTCACGCGTTTTCTGTATTACTACCCGCAAATAACCGAGCGCTGGTATTCGCGGGGCCTTTATCCCTACATTGCCCGCGCGCTAACCATGTTCAGCGATAATTTTTTATTCTCCCTCACAACCTTTTCCGCCGGATTGTTGGCATTTATTCTTATCGTTTTGTTACTGCTGTTTATTTTTGGCCTTTTGAGATTGTCGCGTGTTTTGCTGATTATCTTCAACTTAAGTGCATTTGTATACTTGGCTTTTTATTGGCTGTGGGGTTTTAACTATTACCGCGAACCATTGTACAGCCGCTTTGATATGGTGCAATGCCATATTTCGGATTTGGAATACGAAGATTTGGTAGCGCGGATTTCGAAAAAAGCCAACGAATTGAAAGTTCCGCTGGACTCGCTGTCCATCGGGAAACTTGATACGCTGGTTGACGGTGCTTTTCGGTTGCAAGCCGGGTATTGGGCATTGCCGTGGCTGGGGCGCAAAATTCATCCCAAGCAAATGATGGCCGAATCGTGGATGGCAAAAGCGTCTATCTATGGCTATTACGGGCCTTTTTTCAACGAAATACATGTGAGCCGCATAAGTACCCGAAGCGACTACCCGCTATTGTTGGCTCACGAACGGGTACACCGTCTGGGCATTACTGGCGAAAGTGAGGCCAACTTTTATGCGTGGCTGCTTTGTTATAAAAGCGGTTCGCCCGAATTGCAATATGCTGCCGACTTATTTTTGCTGCGCCATTTGTTCGATGCAGGGTACGGCAAAGAGTTTATGAAACCAGTGGAACAGGATTCCATTCAACTAAAAATGAATGAACTGGAAACCGGCTGGTTTACCCGCCTGACCGACCGGTTTTTGAAATGGAATAAGGTGGAAAATGGCTTGTCGGACTACGGGCGGGTGATTGAACCTGCGGCCAACTATTTGATACAGATTGAAAAATGGAATGACGAACCTAAAATAGAACCGGTTTCGAAAAAAGGGAAACGCAAATTTAATTAGTCGTCCGTACACACTCAATAAACCCCCAACCGGGAACAGAAAGCCGGAGTGTATCACCATCAACTTTATACATGCTTATTGAGGCAAGCAATTTAACGAACCGTTGGGCAAAGTCGCTGTCGCAACAGGCTTCGGTACAAGTAGGGCTATCGAAAATAATGCCTAGCTCGGAAATCGAAAGAAGTTTACCACCGCACGAATTAACATCGAGTTGCAGCTGGTAGGTATGATCCGGATTGATGGTCAACAGGATTTGTGTGCCGGTATTTTTAGCATAAACCGCCGATTCGATCGATATAAACTGGTTCACTTCCCATGTTTGGAAAACATTCTTTGCAGGACCATCGATTTTTTCGCAGCTGGCCTGAACTATCAGGATGAAAATAAACCAGGTTATTTGTTTGATCGGCTTCATCGGGAACTGTTTGAACGGGCACTAAAAGTAGCGATTCAATTTGATTTGGGCAACGAATTTCTTCTTCATGTAAAAGCCCTGAATTCGGTAGTTTTAACAAATGGTTAATATTGGATTGCGCCTGCAAATGCATTAAAAAGATTTTTTTGTCTTAAAATGAGATTTGTAAAGTAATGCTAATCAATTTATTGCGAAAAAAGGTAGTGCTTATTTGGATTGACCTTTAATATGCAGAAAGTTCGATGTGTAAATGCTTAAAAATCAAACATTGACTTTTGTTAGTATGCTGTTAAAAACTGCGGAAACACCCGGTTACTCTGCTTAAAAAGCACTAATTTTGGCAACTGATTTTCTTAATAGTTACATTATGGCAGAAAAATATAACAAACTTTTTGAAGAATTTCCTCCAATCAGTGCCGAACAATGGGTCGCCAAGATTACAGCCGACTTGAAAGGTGCTGATTATGACCGTAAACTGGTTTGGAGGACAAATGAAGGTTTTTCCGTTCAACCGTTTTACCGTCAGGAAGACATGGCAAAACTGGATTACCTGAACTCCTTGCCCGGTGAGTTTCCGTTTGTACGCGGAAACAAAACAAACAACAACGACTGGTATGTACGCCAGAATATTGTTGTGAAAGATTTGGCCAAAGCCAACAAAAAAGCACTCGACGTTTTAATGAAAGGCGTCACCTCGCTGGGTTTTGTATTTGATGAGTGTGTTAACATGACCCAAGACGACATGGCAGTGTTGCTCGAAGGTATTTGTTTGGAATCGGTTGAGGTAAACTTTGTGTGCAAGTGCTACACAGCCAAAATTGCCGAAGCATTCGCTGCTTATGTGCTGGCGGGCAAATGGGACCCGAAAAACGTGGCAGCATCAGTTGCCTGCGACCCATTTGGAAACTACCTGCTGTACGGCCGGATGAAAAACGGCTTCGACGGGTCGGTTGCCCAGGTAAAAGACCTGATTGAAAAAACCACTGATCTGCCCAAATACCGCGTAATTGCAGTGAATGCTAAAAACTACGGGAACTCGGGTGCATCGGTTGTGCAGGAGCTGGCTTTCGCCCTGGCACAGGGTGCCGAATATTTGTCGGCATTAACCGATAAAGGCCTCGAAGTTGGGCAAGTTTCCAAAAAAATCAAATTCAATTTCAGCGTTAGCGCCAACTACTTCATGGAAATTGCGAAATTCCGTGCCGGGCGTTTGTTGTGGGCTCAGATTGTTAAAGCCTACCAACCCAAGTGCGATGCTTGCTGCAAAATGACTGTTTATGCAGAAACCGGAAGCTGGAACAAAACGGTTTACGACCCCTATGTGAACATGCTGCGTACCCAAACGGAAGCCATGAGCGCTGCCTTGGGTGGTGCCGATTCAATCGGGGTGTTGCCCTTCGATGCCGTTTACGAAGACACGACCGTGTTTTCGGATCGCATTGCCCGCAATCAGCAATTGCTGTTGAAAGAAGAATCGCACTTCGATAAAATTGTTGACCCGGCAGCTGGTTCCTATTATGTGGAAGAATTGACGGCTTCGATTGCCGATGAAGCATGGAAACTTTTCCTGAAAATTCAGGAAAAAGGTGGTTTCCTGGCTGCGGCTAAAGAAGGTTTCATTCAGACTGAGCTAAGTGCAATGGCTGCTAAACGTGATGCCGCAGTAGCTACTCGCCGCGAAAACCTGCTCGGTGTAAATCAATTCCCGAATTTTACAGAAAAATTGGAAGTTGCACCCGATGCATCGGTATTTGAACCTTGCGATTTGACGGCTGAAGATGCAGAAATAAAAACCTTGAAACCCTACCGTGGGGCTATGGCTTTTGAACGCCTGCGTGCTGCCACCGACAAATTTGCCGAAGGTGGAAAACGACCCCTGGCGTTCATGCTAACCATTGGTAACCTGGCCATGCGAAAAGCACGCGCCCAGTTTGCCTGCAACTTCTTTGCGGTTGCCGGTTACGCGGTACAGGACAACAACGGGTTCAAAACCATTGAAGAAGGTGCTGCTGCCGCTAAAGCTGCCGGTGCCGATGTGGTGGTTATTTGCAGCTCTGATGATGAATATGCCGAACTGGCCCCGGCTGCGTTCGAAGCAGTAAAAGCAGATTCAATTTTCGTGGTGGCCGGCGCACCTGCCTGCACCGACGAGCTGAAAGCAAAAGGCATTGACAACTTCATCCACATGAAGAGCAATGTACTGGCCGACCTGACTGCCTATAACGCTAAATTGAATATCGTTTAATCAGAACGCAAAGACGGAAAGACGCAAAGTATGACTTCGAAATTCGAATACGAACAAATTGGTGAAGAAATCGCGCATGCTGCTTTTGAGGTGCATAGCGAGCTTGGTCCTGGTTTGCTTGAATCGGTTTACGAAACATGTCTTTTTGAAGAACTAAGTAGCCAGAATTTGAAAGTTGAACGACAAGTTATGTTGCCGGTGATTTTTAAAGGGAAGGTCTTGGACAAACAGTTTTGTATTGATTTGTTAGTTGAAAATTCGGTGATTATTGAACTGAAAGCGGTCGAGTCTTTGCTCCCGGTTCATAAAGTGCAATTGGTTACCTACATGAAACTAGCAGGTATGAAGCTTGGATATTTAATCAATTTTAATGTCCCTTTAATCAAACAGGGCATCAAACGAAAAGTTAATAATTATTTCAATTAGCTCTTCGCGACTTAGCGTCTTCGCGTTTTAAAAACAAAAGTATGAAACCAAATTTCAAAGACATAAACATCAAAGCAGCGTCAGCCCAGCCAAAAGCGGGCGAGTGGGCTGCCGAAAACAAAATTGAAAAGAACTGGATTACGCCGGAGCAAATCCCCGTGAAACCGGTTTACACCAAAGAAGACCTGGAAGGCATGGAGCACCTGAGCTATGCTGCCGGTTTGCCTCCTTACCTGCGTGGCCCATACTCGGGGATGTACGCCATGCAACCCTGGACGATTCGGCAGTACGCCGGTTTCTCAACAGCCGAGGAGTCAAATGCCTTCTATCGTCGAAACCTGGCTGCCGGACAGAAAGGTTTGTCGGTAGCCTTCGACCTGGCCACGCACCGCGGTTACGACTCCGACCACCCGCGTGTGGTGGGCGATGTGGGTAAAGCAGGTGTAGCTATCGACTCCATCCTGGATATGAAAATCCTGTTCGACCAAATCCCCTTGGATAAAATGTCAGTGTCAATGACCATGAACGGTGCCGTTCTTCCGGTGTTGGCATTCTACATCGTTACCGGTTTGGAACAGGGTGCCACGCTGGAGCAATTATCGGGTACGATTCAGAACGACATTCTGAAAGAATTTATGGTGCGGAACACCTACATCTATCCGCCAAAATTCTCGATGAAGATTATCGCCGACATTTTTGAATTTACGGCGAAGAATATGCCGAAGTTCAACTCGATTTCGATTTCGGGTTACCACATGCAGGAAGCCGGAGCCACGGCCGACATTGAAATGGCTTACACGCTGGCCGACGGTTTGGAATACCTCCGCGCCGGTATCAATGCCGGAATGGATGTTGACGCCTTCGCACCACGTTTGTCCTTCTTCTGGGCTATTGGTATGAACCATTTTATGGAAATTGCCAAAATGCGTGCTGCCCGGATGATTTGGGCGAAATTGGTCAAACAATTCAACCCGAAAAACCCCAAATCGATGGCTTTGCGTACCCACTCGCAAACATCGGGTTGGTCACTGACCGAGCAGGATCCGTTCAACAACGTAGGCCGTACCGCTATCGAAGCGATGGCTTCAGCATTGGGACACACCCAGTCGCTGCACACCAATGCCCTGGACGAAGCCATTGCCCTGCCAACCGACTTTTCGGCCCGCATAGCCCGTAACACCCAGCTGTATATTCAACAGGAAACCGAAATCTGCCGTGGCGTTGACCCCTGGGCCGGTTCGTACTATGTGGAAGCATTGACTAAAGACTTGTACACCAAAGCCTGGGCCTTGATCGAAGAGGTTGAAAAACTGGGTGGTATGGCAAAAGCCATTGAGACAGGCGTTCCGAAAATGCGTATCGAAGAAGCTGCAGCCCGCACCCAAGGCCGTATCGACAGCGGGATCCAAACCATTGTGGGAGTGAACAAATATCGTTTGGAAAAAGAAGACCCCATCGATATTCTTGAAATTGACAATACCGCGGTGCGCCAGTCGCAAATTGAGCGTTTGAACAAACTGCGCGCCGAGCGTAACGAAGCCGAAGTTCAGGAAGCCTTGGCAGCCATTACCAAATGTGCCGAAACAGGCGAAGGCAACTTGCTCAACCTCTCGATTAAAGCCGCACAAAAGCGGGCTTCGTTGGGTGAAATTTCCGACGCCTGCGAAAAAGTTTGCGGACGTTATAAAGCCGTCATCCGCACCATATCGGGCGTATATTCATCAGAAAGTAAAAACGACCTTACCTTTATGGAAGCACAGGAACTGGCACGCAAATTCGCTGAACTCGAAGGCCGTCAGCCGCGTATTATGATTGCCAAAATGGGACAGGACGGTCACGACCGCGGTGCCAAAGTAGTTGCAACCGGTTATGCCGACCTTGGTTTCGACGTGGATATGGGACCGCTGTTCCAGACGCCGGAAGAAGCTGCCAAACAAGCCGTTGAAAACGACGTGCATGTATTGGGCGTATCGTCGCTGGCGGCAGGTCACAAAACCTTGGTTCCGGCGGTAATTGCCGAATTGAAAAAGCTTGGCCGCGAAGACATCATGGTGATTGCCGGTGGGGTAATCCCTGCACAGGACTACCAATTCCTGTACGATGCAGGCGTGGTTGCCATTTTTGGCCCGGGTAGCAGCGTAGCCGCCGCCGGTAAAAAAATCCTTGAGGTGTTGATTGCTGCACACGAGTAAGCCCATCCCGACCTCCCCATTGGGGAAGTGCTAAAATACAAAGCCACGTCCGTTCTCGGAGGTGGCTTTTTTTGGGGGTGTAATTGGGCGGCGCGTTTTGTAAGCACGTGCTAACCACCGATAAGCTGTACCTGGTACGATGCGAGTTTCTTTCTTTACGTTTCTACACCTTAATTTATTCGGCGGTAACAGGGGTATAAATCACTGTCTCATCCTGGTCGTTACCGTCGCCGTTCCAGTCAACCGTGAATACTAAGTTTCCGTTGGCTATGGTGTAGCTGGCTGTTTCCCAGCTAAGCGTGTAGATGGCTTCTTCGGGAACGGTAGTATCCGGAACCTTTTCCGAAATCAGTCCCAAAATTTCACCGGTTTCTGCATCGAAATTATATGCCTTCATTTTGGCTGGCTTAAACTGAAGGGTATTTCCGCTCTTTATAATTTTGCCTTCCCACAAATTGTATATGTAGCGTGGCGGTGCCGGCAGCGGGTAAAAGTTTATAAAACTCTCGGTGTAGGTTGAATTGTTTAATACAATTTGGCGATGAAAGCTCATATAACCACTAGTTGTGGGATAGTTAATGGTGGTTTCCCATGTGCCGTTATAGTCGGCAGCTTGTTCGTCGTCGTGGCAAGCGCTAAAAGCTATGGCCATGACAATGCCCAAACTAAGGAGCTTTAAGTAGCTTACAGTTTTCATAAGGTTTAGTTTGATATTCCTCAAATATAGGTTAAAATTTGATTGGCTAAATATTGTTTGGGTGAGGGGACGAAACTTCGGTTTCGAGCAAAAAAAATGCGGTGTCTTTCGATACCGCATTGGATTTTTTTAGTTCTTAATTATTATTTTCTGTCAACAATAACCGGGTAATCAAATTTTTTGTTTCCGGCCGCCAACACAATCTGGTACTGGCCGGCTGCCAGTTTCGATAAGTTTAGTCCTTCGTTAACCGAGAATGAATTGTCCAATGCTTTGTTGTAAATAAGCTCATTCCCATCGTACACCTTTAGCTTTACCTGTTCGCCGGGGTAGTTCAGGTAGGCAACACGAATAATGGCTTGGGCGTTGTTGTACGCAAAAAACGGTTTTTGGCTTGTTTGCTGCGCGCCCACGCTCACTGCCCCATCGGTTAGGGTAAACCGGTGTTCTGTTACCAGTTCGTTGTTGGCCACCATCATGTTGTAAGTTCCTGGTTTGTACCCGTCAAAATTGTAAACAAGCTGGTATTTATTGGTGTCGCCATCTGTTTCGGCATAATAAACCACTTCGCCCGATTTGTTTTGAATGGTAATTTCGATCGGTTTGTTGGTTGGCTGTTCAACTTCCAGAACGGCGGTTTTCCCTTCCAGCGGCTTCAATTCAACTTTTGGGCCATCCGTGGCCAAGGCAATTTGACCCGCTACAGTGAGGGCAATTGCCAATCCTAAAATTTTCATTGTTTTCATGT
>JBKEAN010000237.1:0-10759 GCA_047972415.1 Mangrovibacterium sp. | reverse complement strand
TCAATACGGGCGGGGTCGTTTAGGCTGGCCGGATCAAAGTCGGCCTGGCGTACAATCTCTTGTTTTAGTTTGAAGCCAAACGAAGAGAGCGGGTCGTTAGTTGTTATACCGGAAGTGCTAAGCGTTAAGCCGGGCAAAAAAACCGAGTTAGTCATCCGGTACGAGCCGCGGGCGGCCAGTTCGCGTGCTTCGGCCGCTTTGGAGCTGAGGTTATTTTCCTCGGCCAGCTGCAGCGCATCCCGCAGGCTCAGTTGCTTTTTGCTCTGGCTGCTTGTTGCCACAGGAATGGCTAGTAAGGCGACGAGCAAAACAAGGAGAAAATTTTTTCGCATAGCTAATTTCTGATTTGATTTCCATAGGCAAAAATAATATTTATATTTAAATATATAGAAGTATATATGTGTTGATTTGAAAAAAAAATATCAAACAATTGATTGTGTTTTACTGATAATTCCTGTATATAGACAGATAATCAATCGATTAATCGAAAATTTGAGGTGTTAATTTAGGATGAAGCAACGATTTAGTGACCAAATTCGCGGAATATAGTAGCAACTGCGGCTTCGTATTTTTGTAAGGAGCTTGCTTTTTTTACCAGCTTAAAGCTTTTGTGTGGGTTCGAAAACGACTCGGCAAAGTAGCTCCAAAAGCCCTTCATTTTCATCAATACCTGCCCGTCGTCCGAAAACAAGCCCCGGTATTCGCTAAAATAGGCTTGATGAAATTCTTGTTTTAACTGGTTCTTTTGTTCCGGTGAGGGTTCTTCGCCCCGGAGTTCTGCTAGCAAAAACGGATTGCCTAACACAGCCCGACCAATCATCCACTCGGTTTGCGATGGTACCAGTGTGCGGATTTCTTCCAGATCAGCGGCTGATTGAATGTCGCCATTATAAACCAAGATCTGGCCAAATTCACGGCTAAATTCGGCAAATAACTTGCGGTCGGCTTCTCCTTTGTATAGTTGGCTGGCGGTGCGCGGATGAAAAGTGTATTGGGTTATGGGATAGCTTTTTAGTAGATCAATGAGTTTGAAAACACGCTGTTTATCGCTCATTCCGGCCCTGAATTTGACCGAGACTTCAAACTGAAACCGGCTAAAGAGGGTGTCGAGAATAGCTTTTAGCTCGTCCGGTTTTTCGAGCAGCGCCGAACCGCGGCCGCGGTTGGTGGCCATGGGGTAGGGACAGCCCAGGTTCAGGTTCAGCTTTTCGTAGCCAAAATCTTCTAATCGTTTGGCCACCGAAATTGCCTCATCCGGGTTGGCACACAGGATTTGGGGCACAACCGGAACCCCTTTGTTGTTTTCGGGACTCAGGTCACGCAGTTGCGAGTTCCGGATTTTATCGCCCGAACCCGAACTGATGTAGGGGATATAGTAAGCATTGAAACCGCCAAATAGGCGATGGTACGACTTTCGATAGGCAAAATCGGTAAAACTTTGCAGGGGCGCCAGATAGAATTTGTCGGGTGAGTTCATTCGGGGTATCTTAATAATTTTGTACAAAGGTAAACGCTTCTCTGTTTTGAGACAGGAATTCGTTATTTTTGCAGCTAATTTCTAGAAAGCAACAGCGGAGAATGATTAAACAAGCTCAACCGAAGGATAGTCTGACAACAGGTTTTCAGACACTGACAGCCGATTCGGGCTTGGTTTCGTCAGCCGCTACGGAACCGACGTCACATACTGATGTGGTGTATTCCTTTCCGCAAACTGGCAATGCCGATGTGGAGCATAGCCTGGCCCAACGAGCTCCTTTGCTGCGTTATCAAAGCTCGCTCAAAGAGTTGGTAAAAGAAGATTATCCCATCTTGCTGCCGTTGAAAGCTCCAACGCCCGAAGCACCAAAACTAGTAACGGAATTTATAGGACTACCAACGCGTAAACTACCCGAAAAACCAATAGCAGAACGCCAGGCCGACTGGGTGGTGGGTGTTATTATTGTGGTTTTCGCCCTGTTTGCTTCGGTCCGTTTGCTCTTTGGCAAATACTTGCAGCAATTGTTTTATGCGTCGGTAAACTACACTACTGCAGCCCGTTTGTTTCGCGAACGTTCCATTAGTTTAACACATGCCGCTTTTCGGCTCGACCTGATTTTCTACTTGGTAATCAGCCTGTTTTTATTTCTGATCTTTGATTCTTATATCGCTTTACCGTTCGATATTCCAATTCTGAAATATCTTCTTCTTTTGGCAGGTACCACATTGTACTTTGGCTTAAAACAAGTCATTTACGCCAGCCAGGGAAGGTTGACGCAAAGCGGAAACGAAACACAGGAATTACTGTACAATATGAATCTTTACAATCGGATACTAGGTTTGGGACTGATTCCGATTGTACTGATTATGGGCTTTTCGAGATTGAAAAGTCCCGATATTATGATAGGAATAGGAGTTTTATTGGCAGCTGGTACTTATATTTTGCTGTTGCTACGAGGGTTAAAAATTTTAATGAAGAAAGACTTTCCGTTATTTTATTTGATTTTGTACCTTTGTACCCTTGAAATTTTACCACTATTCTATATCTACAAATTGGTGTTGGTATAAGTTGGTATATAAATTTTTAAAAACCTAGGGATCTTGAAAATCAAGAAAATTTTAGTATCGCAACCCCAGCCTGAGGAGTCGGCAAAATCACCTTATTTCGATTTGGCCGAGAAAATGGACGTACAGGTAGACTTTCGGCCTTTTATTCAGGTTGAAGGTGTATCGTCGAAAGAGTTTCGGCAGAGCCGGATTCAAATACTGGATCATACTGCAGTAATTTTTACCAGCCGTACCGCTATCGATCATTTCTTCCGGATGTGCCAGGAATTACGCCTGACAGTACCGGATACCATGAAGTATTTTTGTATTTCTGAAGCCACTGCCTTTTACTTGCAGAAATACATTATTTACCGGAAACGTAAAATTTTCTATGGCGCCGGCGCTTCTTCCGATTTGCTCGATTTGATGAAAAAACACAAGGACGATAAGTACCTTGTTCCGCTGTCGCACATTCATAAACAAGAAATCCCCGATTTGCTCGATAAAGGCGGTTTTAAATACACCAAAGCAATTCTGTATCGCACGGTTAGTAGTGATTTATCTGATTTAAAAGATGTTAACTACGATATCTTGGTATTCTTCAGCCCATCAGGAATTAAGTCGCTGCAACAAAATTTTCCGGGATTTGAACAAAAAGAAATCAAAATTGCCTGTTTCGGCCCAACAACAGCAACGGCTGTTCGCGAGGCCGGGTTACGATTAGATATTGAAGCCCCAACTGCTCAGGCGCCCTCAATGACAATGGCTTTGGAGCAATTTATTAAGAAACACAACAAAGCGAAGTAAATAAAAACGTATAAAGGAAGGAAAGGGGGAATTCGGATTCCCCTTTTTTTATGCTATCTTAATTTCATGGGTGAATTCAGTTTTTCAAAAAACGACCGGCTTACTAGCCGGAAAGCCATCGGCGAATTGTTCGACGGTGGTGAACCGTGTTTTGTATTCCCGCTCAAATTTGTATATGTAAAACGAAAAGCAGTAGGCGAGCCCAGGCTGAAGGCAGCATTCTCGGTATCGAAACGTAACTTTAAGCGGGCTGTCGACCGAAATTACCTGAAGCGCCTGATGCGCGAAACTTACCGGTTGAATAAGACGGTTTTAGCCCAAGCATTGTCCGAAACCGGCGAGCAAATGGATGTGATGTTTATTTATGCCATCAAGGAATTGAAAGAGTACAAAACAGTTGAGAAAAGCATGCTCAAATGTTTGGATAAGCTGAAATCCTGTCTTTTTACCAGTTCTACCCAATCCGAATAATCAATTTTAGCAGAGGTATATATTGAAAGAAAAAGACTACTCGCGGGTAGTCTTTTTTATCTTTTTCGAACTAAAATTTACTCGGCATCCATAATTTCGGTTTGCATACGTACCGAATCTTCGTGGATTAACTGGAATAATATTTGAACAAAAGTCCGGTTCAGGCTCAGTTTTTCGCCTGTAGCTATGCGCTTGCCCATCAAATCGCTCCAACGGCTCATCTGCAATGCTGTTACGTTATTTTCTTTTTTGTACTGCCCAATTAGTTTAACAATCTCCATGCGCGACGACAAGGTTTCCATCAGTTCGTTGTCCAACGCATCAATGCGGCTGCGCAGCATATCCAGCTGGTTTTCGAACTGTTTGTTGTCCACTTTCTCGTTGCGGATAACCAGTTTGTCAAGCAGTTTGAACAAGTCGGCCGGAGTGAGCTGTTGTGCTGCGTCGCTCAGCGCGCACGAGGGGTCGCGGTGCGATTCAAGCATTAAGCCGTCCATGCCCATGTCGAAGGCTTTTTGGGCAATTTCGTACAGGTACTCGCGTTTTCCGGCAATGTGGCTCGGGTCGCAAATAATGGGCAGGTTCGGCATCAGGCGGCGCAGTTCAATAAAGGTTTGCCATCCCGGGTAGTTGCGGTATTTGCTTTCGCCCATTGGGGTAAACCCGCGGTGGATACCCACCATGTTTTTAATGCCTGCAACCGATAAACGTTCAAAAGCACCCATCCAAAGTTGTACATCCTGGTTTACCGGGTTTTTTACCATCACAACGGTATCGGTACCTTTCAGTACATCGGCAATTTCCTGTACCACAAACGGGCTGGCAGTCGATCGGGCGCCAATCCACAGGACATCCAGTCCGGCTTTCAGCGCTTCTTCTGTATGCTGGGCGTTGGCCACTTCGGTACCAACGCGCAGTCCGGTTTCCTGTTTCACTTGTTTCAGCCATTGTAGCCCGATGGAGCCAATGCCTTCGAAGCTACCCGGGCGGGTGCGTGGTTTCCAAACACCGCCGCGGTATACAAATACGCGCGGGTCTTTAGCCAGCTGGTGGGCAGTATCCATGGTTTGTTCTTCGGTCTCCAGGCTGCAGGGACCGGCAATCAGAAGTGGGTTGTTCAATTCGGGCAACCATGCCTTCATTGGTTTGATGTCTAATTCGATAGCCATTTTATTTTGTATAAAGTTTAATAATTTTTTCTTCGTTTTTAATGAGCGATGGATTTGCCCCGGCCAACACTTCGCGTATCCGGGTGGCATTTCCCATCAGTTCGTACATGTGTTTTTCGTCGGTTTGTATACTTTCTTTAATCTCTTTTAGGTGCTTAATGTAAGTTTCAAGCGCTTCGACGATGTAGTTTTTATTGTCCACAAAAATAGGCCCCCACATAGATGGGCTACTTTTTGCAAGGCGAACGGTTGAGTTGAAACCCCCGCTGGCAAGGTCGAAAATAATGTGCCGGTTTTCCTTGGCCATGGCTGCATTGGCCAGCGCGTATGCTACCACGTGCGGGAGGTGTGAGATGTATGCGGTACTGTGATCCTGTTCATCGGCCGACATGTAGGCAATGTTAGAGCCGAGGCATTGAAACATTTTCTCGACCAGCGCTAGGTGTTGGGGTCCGCTTTTCTCCTGGTCGCAAATGATGGTAATTTTGCCAGAAAACAAACCTTCAAGCGCAGCTGTTGGCCCCGAGTTTTCGGTTCCGGACATGGGGTGGGCTGCTACATAGTTGCGGCGTTTGGGATGTGAATCAACAACATCGGCTATCCGTTGTTTGGTTGAACCCAGGTCGGTTACGGTGGCGCTGGCCGAAACCAGGTCGAGTACTTGCGGCAGTAGCTCCCGGATTTTATTGACCGGGACGGCCAGAATTACCAGGTCGGACTGGGCGACAGCCTCTTCCAAAGGAAGAATGTCGTCAACCAACTTCAGTTCCAATGCCTGGCTGGCGTGTTCCGGGTTGGTTTCAATGCCAGTCAATTGGGTGGCGAAGCGGTTTTTGCGGAGATCGCGGGCCACCGAGCCACCAATCAACCCAAGTCCTATAATACTTACTTTCATACGTTTCATCCAAAAAAAAAGGCCCCGATTTATCGGGACCTCAAGTATTTTTATTTTTTGCTTTATGGCAATACAATTACTGCTCGACCCCGTTTGTTGAACCGAAATAATAAAACCAGTAATAAAAAGTATTGCTTGAAAGCATTTGTTTTCGCATTTTTGATGTGGGCAAAGATAGAGTTTTATTTTAAAATCAAAATTTGTTGGCGTTTTTGTTTTCAGTTTTTAATAAAAGATTGACTTTTTGCAATAATTCGTTTCGTAGTAAGCGGCATGTCTTGGTTTTACCTTTCCCTCAATAGTTGTAGGTGAATGAAACTAAATTTTAAAAGGTATGTTAAATAAACCTTTCAGATATGATGCAAACATGCTCATAGGTTCGATAGAAGTTCTGGAACGGATTTTTTTGTTTACTTTGGTCGGACGAATCGAAAAATCCAATCATGACCCGATATGCTTTCTTGCTTGTGCTTGGTCTTAGCCTTGCGTTTTCAGGCCGTGCGCAAAATTCCAATGTTGATCAAACGGCAAATTTGCGGCCGCAGTTTCATTTTACCACTAACGAAAACTATGTTGGCAGTCCGGCAGCAGCGTTGTATTCCGACAAGCTTTTTCACTTGTTTTACGAGTATAGCCCCGTGGGTAATGGGCCCGAGTACCTGAACCTGGGCCATGCAGTGAGCGCCGATTTAATAAACTGGAAAGAATTGCGGCCGGCGCTGACTCCTGACGACGATACACGCGATTTGTACCGTTGCACGGTGCGCCCGGGAAGCGCCTTGGTTGATGCGCAAAATCTGTTGAAAAAACAAAAAACAGACACGCTGACCCAAGTGGTGTTTTACACCAGTTACCAGTGTGGGATTCGGATGGCTTACAGTTCCGATGGAGGTAAATCGTGGACGAAACACACCGAGCCGCTGGTTCCGTACATGGCTACCGAGAATGCCCGCAACCCCAAGGTGTTTTGGTATGCGCCAAACCGCCAGTTTGTGATGCTGCTCGCGCGTAAGCAAGTTGGTTTGGGCGAAGGCGTTTCGTTTTATACTTCGGTTGATTTGCTGAACTGGGAGTACCAAAGTCATTTGATGGGATCCAATGCCCGTCCCGATTTTTTTGAACTACCTGTTGACGGTAACCTTAAAGATACCCGGTGGGTGCTCACCGATTCCATTGGCACCTATTCCATCGGGCAGTTTGATGGAAAACGGTTTCAAGCGGAAGCTGATAACTTAAAAGTAGAATATGGTTTTTGCAGCAGTACGACGTCGTGGACGACGGGTGAAGGAACTTCGCAGAGGCGACTGCAAATTGGCTCGTTGGGCGGCAACAGTTTACCGGGCGGGACTGCTTTTGCAGGGCAACTGTCGTTTCCGGCAGAGTTAAGTTTGCACCAGTTTCCGGAAGGAATACGCTTGGTAAAAAAACCAGCTGAGGAAATTGCCCGCTTGGAAACAAAACCATGGACACTGGTCAATAAAAATATTTTGCCGGGCTTGAACAAGAACCCGGTTAGCCGCATGAAAGGCGATTGTTTCCGCATAAAAGGAACCTTCGACCTGAAAACGGTAAATAGTTTTGGTTTCCTGTTGCGGAGTAGCCGCGGAGCTGATGGTACCGAAATTCGCTACGATGCTACCCGGAACCAATTATCGGTGTTGGGCAAAACGGCTCCCTTAGCTCCCGAAGGCGGGAAGATTGAGTTGGATATTTTGGTTGATCGCTCATCGGTTGAGGTGTATGCCAGTGGTGGCAGAGTGGTACTGTCCGGGCAGTTTGCCCCTGCGGCCAATGCACAGGAGTACCTGCTTTACAATACCGGTGGCGAGTTGCTTATTGAAAAGCTTGAAGTAACCGAACTGAAAGGCTCCCCGGCAAAATAAGTTACCGACAAACCAACCGGGAGAACCGTTTCCCGTTAAAAAATAGCAAGGGAATGCAAACAATGGCGTTCCCTTTTTTTTGTTCGTACGAAATAGCTAACTTCAATCGCGAATACTCAACTTCAGGACATGGCAAAGAAGAAAAAAAAGCAAACAGCACCCGCTTCAACCTACAACAAGAAGAACCTTAAAAACGCGTTACTTACGGTTTTCCACAGCAACCCGCAAAAAGCTTACAACTACAAGCAACTGGCCGACGAGCTGGGAGTAAAGGACGCCGAGATAAAGCGGTTAGTACATGTTGTACTGAACGAACTGGCCGAAGATGGCACCGTGGAGCAGGTGTTCCGGGGCAAATATAAAGTGAAGTCGTGCGGGGGACAGGTTTGCGGTAAAGTGGAACTACAGCCGCAAGGCTTCGCCCTTGTCGTATCGGACGAGATTGATAAACCGGTCATGGTGTCGCAACGAAACCTGAACCATGCCCAGGAAGGCGATAAGGTACGCGTATCGCTTTACGCCCGGCGTAAAAAGCATCAACTTGAAGGCGAAGTAACCGAAATTGTAGAACGTGCCAAATCAACCTTTGTTGGCACCATTGAACGTTCCCGTAATTTTGCCTTCCTGATACCGGTCGGGAAAGCTGCTTTCGACATATTTATCCCCAACGAGAAACTGAACGGAGCCGTGGACGGACAAAAGGCCGTGGTGCGCATTACCGAATGGCCTGCCCGCGCCAAAAGCCCCTTTGGCGAAGTAGTTGAAGTACTTGGTAAAGCGGGCGAAAACGAAACCGAAATGCACGCCATTTTGGCCGAGTACGATTTACCGCTCCGTTTCCCCGAAAACGTACTGAAAGCAGCCGAGAAAATACCGCTCGAAATTCCCCGGGAAGAAAGAGAACGCCGCCGCGACATGCGTAACGTTACCACCTTTACCATTGATCCCGCCGATGCCAGGGACTTTGACGACGCCCTGTCGGTACAGCAACTTAAGGACGGCTTATGGGAAGTTGGTGTACACATTGCCGATGTAAGCCATTACGTAAAACCAAGTACTATTTTGGACGAGGAAGCTTACAACCGAGCCACTTCGGTTTATCTGGTGGACAGGGTGGTGCCTATGTTGCCCGAAAAACTCTCCAATGGCGTGTGCTCGCTTCGCCCTAACGAAGACAAACTTTGCTTCTCGGCCGTGTTTAAATTGAACGCTGAAGGCGAAGTGCTGAAAGAGTGGTTTGGCCGCACAGTAATTCATTCCAACAAACGCTTCTCTTACGAAGAAGCCCAGGCCGTAATTGAAACAGGACAAGGAGATTTAAACCACGAGATACTAACATTAAACGCTTTGGCCGTAAAGCTGCGCAACAAACGCTTTAAGTCAGGCTCCATTGCCTTCGACCGCATTGAGGTGAAGTTTGAAATTGATAAGGACGGCAAGCCACTGTCCGTCTTTTTTAAAGAGTCGAAGGACAGCAACAAGCTCATCGAAGAATTTATGCTCCTGGCCAATAAACAAGTAGCCGAGTACATTGGCAAAACCAAGGGCGGCAAACAAACTAAAACCTTTGTGTACCGCATCCACGATAAGCCCGACCCCGAAAAACTTGAGAACTTCAACCACTTCATCAAAAAGTTTGGCTACGGCATTCAAACTACTTCGCCCAAAACCATTTCAACAAGTTTAAACGAGCTAATGGAAACCGTGAAGGGGAAAACCGAACAAAACGTGGTGGAAACCCTTGCTATCCGCTCAATGGCAAAGGCCGAATACTCGACCCGTAATATTGGCCACTACGGCTTGGGCTTTCAACATTACACCCACTTTACTTCGCCCATACGCCGTTATCCTGATGTAATGGTGCACCGCTTACTGGAACGTTACCTCGACGACGGCCGCTCCGCCAATGCCGATAAGTACGAAGAATACTGCAAGCACTCGTCCGACATGGAAGCCCGTGCTGCCAATGCCGAACGAAGCTCCATTAAATACAAACAGGTTGAATTTATGAAGGACAAGATAGGCGAAGTATTTCCCGGCGTGGTGTCTGGTGTAACCGATTGGGGACTTTATGTTGAGCTCGACAATAAATGCGAAGGAATGATACCAATGCGCGAGTTGGACGACGACTTTTATACCTTTGACGAGAAGAACTACTGCCTTGTTGGACGCCACTCCAAACGGATGTACCAACTCGGACAAAAGCTTTGGGTCGAAATTTCGCAAGCTAACCTGGAGAAAAAGCAGCTTGATTTTAAGTTAGTTGATGAGCCTCGCAACGAATGAAGAAGCTTTTGGTAAAAATCATTCGACTTTTTCAACTATATTTAGCCCGCTTAATTTTAAAACCACTGGAATATGGTTATGCAGCTCGATAATACGGTTAACAAGAAGGACGTTAACCGCGAAACCATCCTGAAAATAGCACAAGATATTTTCAGCAAATACGGTTATAAGAAGACTACACTCGACGATATTGCCAACGCGGTACGAAAAGGAAAAAGCTCGCTCTACTATTACTTCTCCAGCAAAGAAGATTTGTTTCAGGCGGTAATTTTAAAAGAAGTGGAAGTACTGAAACGGGAACTCGAAAAGGTAGTGATGCGCAACACCGACCCCGTTGAAAAGCTTCGCGAATACATACTTACCAAGTTAACCACCTTTCGGGGACTTGCCAACTTTTACCACGCCCTTGAGAACGATGTTACCGCTATTGAGTTTATCGATAACATTAAAAACAAATATAACCAGGAAGAGATACGCATGATTAAGCGCATTTTAATTGAAGGCGTGCGCAAAAATACCTTTGAAGTGTACGACTTTACACTGGCCGCTATTGGCATTACAACCGCTATAAAGGGGCTTGAGATGCCGCTCTCGGCCGGCGATTACAGTACGGTTAACCTGGAACGAAGCGTTGATAATATTTTAAAAATACTCTGCTTCGGCATTGTAAAACGCGGATAAAGCTGCTGCCTTAAAAGGGAAGTGTCCCACCTATTACACTAATT
>JBKEAN010000020.1:0-17370 GCA_047972415.1 Mangrovibacterium sp. | reverse complement strand
TATGGAAGGGATAAGTGCTGAAAGCATCTAAGCACGAAGCCTCCCTCAAGATAAGATTTCCTTTAAGGGCCGTTGAAGACGACAACGTTGATAGGCTGCAGGTGTAAGTGCGGTAACGCATGTAGCTGAGCAGTACTAATTGCCCGAAGACTTTCCCTTGGTATTTTAAGGACGAAAGACAAGCGTATTCTTTTTTTTCCCGATATGTTTAACGTATTTAAGTGTTGGAGCTGCCTAAGTAGCAGCAACAAGCCAAAATTTAGGTGATTATAGCGGCGGGGTTCCACCTCTTCCCATTCCGAACAGAGAAGTTAAGCCCGCCAGCGCCGATGGTACTGCAGTCATGTGGGAGAGTAGGTCGTCGCCATCTTTAATAACCCCTGTGTTCTTAATTGAGCATAGGGGTTTTTTGTTGCCCCTACTTTACTGGTACCCCAACACTTCAATCTTATCTGACCCATGTACCGCACTCGAAAGACAATGAGAATCTTAATCATTCACCCCTTTCGGAGAGGAACCATTATTCTTTTTGATTTATAGAACTTTACCGAAGTGTAGTTGTGGGAATGAACGGAGCAGTTGCTTACTCTTTGACAAGCGAATTATCGGAGCCCAGTAAGGTGCTCTTCTTTTAGGTACCTTTCGGCTGGAATGCGATTATCCGATTTGTTTACAGGTTTTCTAAACGCGGTATTGTTTCTGAGAGGTCTTCAATCCTAACTTTTGCGTTATGGGTAGGCAGGAAAGCTCAGCTCCAGCTGTTTTTGAAAGCTAAAACGGCCACCCTAATGAGCAGCCGTTCTAACTCTTTTAATTGATGGTTTTTGATCCCGGCTAGGGGAGGAACGGTTCGTTGTTGACAGTTACATTTTTGATGACCAATCCCTGAATCAAGGTTGTATCAAGCGTTGCACTACCGGCGTTGATAGTCATGTTTTCGAAGGTGACGTTTTCCAGACGGTCGTATTCAGTAATGCCAACTTCGGTGAATTTTTCGCATGTCAGATCAAAATTACGGAAACATATATTCGATGATACGGATATTGGCGCCGTTTCACGTCCTTGTAAATCGAAAAATTGGCGCCATGGGCGAATGTAAATGCCGGTTTTAGCCGAACCTTTAATATTTTCGAGGGTAATGTACTCGTATTTTTGAGGGGTATCCGGGCGCATTTTCAGAAAGATAACCCGGCTTACACCATCAACTGAGCAATTGCGCATCAGTACATTCTTGGTATGAATCGACTCGCTTCCGCAGGTAAAAGTAGAGTGGCAAAATCCAAAGGTGCAGTTTTCTATTAAAATATTTTCGTTCGGCCCGTTGTCCGGATCTTCGTCAGCCCAAGGACCTTTTCCGCCTTTCATGGCAATTGCATCGTCGTTTACAGACATGAAACAGCCGCGAACAAGCACATTAGAACAAACATCCAAATCGAGCGCATCGGAACTTGGTGCAGGAACTGGTTCTTTTGGTGCAAATATGTGCAAATCGAGCAATTTGGCGTAATTGCATTGGTAAAGATGCGTGGTCCAAAAACCCGAGTTTTGCAACTGAACATCCTGAAGTTGCACACTATCGCAATCCCAGATAAACACCAGGCGAGGGCGCGATACTTCCAGGTTGGTACATTGGGGGTTCTCTTTACGCCGCTGCCAAAAAGCTTCCCAATATTTTTTGCCGTTGCCGTCAATGGTCCCTTCGCCGGTAATTGTAAAACCCGGAACATTATAGGCATTGACCAAAGCCGGAAAATAATCCAGATTCTGACCTTCCATGCGCGAGGGCATAATCGGGTAGTCGGCAATGTTGTCCGAACCTCTCAGCATACCACCTTTCTTGAGGTGCAGGTGCGTACCAGGTTTGAAAAAGATAGCGCCGCTTCGGAACGTACCTGCCGGAACAACAACAACACCTCCTCCAGAGGCCGAGACAGAGTCGATAAGGCTTTGGATAACCAGTGTGTTCAGGGTTGTATCGTCGGCAATAGCCCCCGATTTGGCAATGGAGTACCAAGGGCCCAACGTAGTTGGGTCAATTTTGGTAGTATCCAGAAACCATGCTTCAATTGGTGAGCCATCGGGAAAAACGTTGGCAGCTGTTTTTGCAGTATCTTTCGAGGGGCCGCACGAGGTAAGGAAGAGTACAGAAACCAAGCCTATAACCAGCCAGGTAGATGTTTTTTTTAAAGTTTTCATCGTATTTCGTAATTGTAGTTAATAGTAGTGCCGCTGGGGCGACAAACAAAAGTAATAATACTTTCGGGTCTTCTGAAATAAAAAAACCAGTTGCACAAAAGAACATATCGTTGCATTATACTTCGGCTAATATCAATCGAAATGGGCTTATTTTGACTTCATAAAGGAAGAAAATTTATTGTTGGATTGATTTTGAAATCCAAATTTTTATCTGCTAAAAGCTGCCTATTTGGGCTGATACCACAAAAAAGATTAGGAGCGTAAAAACAAATTCTTATATTTGCACTCGCAATTCAAACACGGGTGTAGCTCAGTTGGTAGAGCACTGGTCTCCAAAACCAGGTGTCGGGCGTTCGAGTCGCTCCTCCCGTGCAAAAGGCTGTTCGTAAGAGCAGCTTTTTTGCTTTTACGGCTTTGGTTTTTTATTCCAAAACAATTGAGATGAGGGCCCTATAACTTTCCAGAACAACAGCCATCCAACAAGCAATCCGAGAAGGTTTGCCACGAGGTCGAAATAGGAAAATGAACGATTGATTGGAAGCAATAATTGAAGTAGCTCTATGGCATAACTACACGCAAATAAAAATGCGATTACAATGGGTGCCGATGGAGCAGCTTTTTTTACCGAGCAGACAAACAAAACGGCTACAGAAAGCACAAAATAGAAAACAAAGTGGGCAACTTTGTCCAGGTTGGGCAACCATTCCTTTTTAGGCAGATCGTCAGAAGGCATCAGGCACAACATCAAAATCAGCAGCGACCAGCCCAGTACAAACAGCTTCCCCACTTTCAACCAGAAATCCTGTTTCATTTTAAACTGTCTTTTCGATGTCCTGAAGGAACTGTTTAATGCGTTGCTCTTCCTGTTTCGAACAAATCATCAGGGTGCCGTTTGCTTCAACCACCACATAGTCATTTAGTCCCTGTATAATTACATTTTTTATTGTCGACAGGTGTACAAGAGTGTTCGAGCTCTCGTAAAACGCCGAATAAGTTGAATTGGCATGGTTGCCTTGCCCGGTTTTCTGAACTTTATCCCAAAGCGCCGACCAGGTTCCCAGGTCGGACCACGAAAAGCTGGCCTTCTGAACGTACAGGTTCTGCGCTTTTTCCATTACGGCATAGTCGATTGAGATGTTCTCGCAGCTGGGATAAACTTGGTTGATGAAGCTGGTTTCTTGCGGGGTATTAAAAAAGTTATCGCCCTCCTTAAAGCTTTCGGCCAATGTTGGCTGGTATTGTTCAAACGCTTTTATCATGGTTTCAACCCTGAAAATAAAAATACCGGCATTCCAATAATAGCCGCCATCGGCCAAGTATTGCCGGGCTATATCCAGTTGCGGTTTTTCTTTGAAAGCTTTTACCTGGGCTATTTCGGCTGATTTGTTGCTGGTTTGGATATAGCCGTAGCCGGTTTCGGGCCGCTGCGGCGAAATTCCCAACGTTAAAATGGCTTGGTTGCGGGCAGTAAATTCGAGCCCTTTCGCAATGGTATCCTGAAATAGGGCGAAACTATCAATCAGGTGATCGGCCGGACTGACAACAATGTTCGCTTGGGGGTTTGTTTTCTTTATTTTGTAACATGCATAGGCAATGCAGGGAGCCGTGTTGCGCATACAGGGCTCGGCCAGTATATTTCCGTCAAGCAACTCGGAGCACTGTTCTTTAACCAGGGCCGAGTAATTTGCAGAGGTAACTACCAGCATGTTTTCGGGTGGGCAAATGGCCTTGAAACGATCGACCGTATGTTGAAACAGGGTTCGGCCAGTTCCCAGCATGTCCAAAAATTGCTTTGGTTTTTGGGCCGTGCTCACAGGCCAGAAGCGGCTCCCGATACCGCCTGCCATAATAACGAGATAATTGTTTTGGGTCATGGATGATGATTTGGGTATTCGTCGGTTTTATGCATCTGTTCGCAAATAAAAAGAAAGACAAGAAGAATCCGGTAGGTGTGCCACGGCGGCTTCCTGCTGAACCTTGTACCCAAAAATACAAAACAATGTGTTTACGATGCGAATTATTTGCACCGTTTGCACGCAAATTTAGGTTGATGATTCATTTTACGGCGATTTATAGGTCCAAACTGATCGCCCTAAAGCTTCTCCTCTGCTATACTTTTTAAAATTGAATCAGGTTAAAATGAACTAGGCGGTTTGCAACAAGAAGTACTGTGAGCACAAAACAAAGAAAGACGAACAAAATTAGGTTGAAGTCGCTTTTTGCAAGACTGGTTTCGCCTAGCTTAGGTAGTCCCAATACAAAAAAGCGCCTGTCGAGAAATAAAAGAAGGCGAAACAAGCCATAGCCGATTGCACTCCCCACGATGAGGCCGGTAAGCACATCGAACGGGAAATGAACGCCCAAATAGATGCGGGTGTAGCTAACAATTGCCGCCCAACAGAAAATGAGGATGGAGTAAGCCCGGTTGCGGAAAAGAAACGAGGTGAATGCTGCTACCGAGAATGTATTTGCTGCATGTGCCGAAAAGTAGCCGTAAAGCCCGCCTTTATTTAGTACATAGTGTACCAAGCCCTCCATTGCCGGGTCGTGTGTGGGGCGAAAGCGTTGTACCAAATCCTTTATTAAACCCGAAAACTGGTCGGCAAAAACAATGCTCAACGCAATCAGTAACAATATTAGTATTGATTTCATCCGGTAGTTCCGGATAATAAAATAAACAAGTGTACCGTAAAACAGTAGCCAGGTTTCGGTACGGGTAAACAGGGTCATTACTACATCCCAATACGGCGAATGTACCCCGTTCAGGGCGAAAAAGATTGATTTGTCAATGTTGATGATGCTTTCCAGTAGCCCGCTCATACGTCCTTGTTCAATAGTTTCCAGATGGTGTCTTTCAATTTAATAATACCTTCGCCGGTAACCGACGAGATGAAATCGTGCGGAATATCATAAAGCTCTTTATCGATGCCTTTTTTCAGGTCCTCGTCCAAATAGTCGGCCTTGCTAATTACCAGCAACCGGTCTTTGTCCAGCAGTTCCGGGTTATACTCTTCCAATTCGCTCAAAAGGATGAAGTATTCTTTGCGGTGGTCTTTGCTATCGGCCGGTACCATAAACAAAAGCATGGAGTTGCGCTCGATATGGCGGAGGAAACGCAAACCCAATCCTTTTCCCAAATGTGCCCCTTCAATAATCCCTGGAATATCGGCCATAATGAATGACTGATTGTTGCGGTATGCCACAATTCCCAGGTTTGGTGTGAGTGTGGTGAAAGGGTAATCGGCAATTTTAGGTTTGGCTGCCGAAACAACCGAAAGTAGTGTTGATTTGCCGGCGCTTGGGAAACCAACCAGACCAACATCAGCCAGTACTTTTAGCTCCAGTATTATCCAGGCTTCTTCGCCCGGTTCGCCGGGTTGTGCAAAGCGGGGGGTTTGGTGGGTTGCGGTTTTAAAATGCCAGTTCCCCAGTCCGCCCCGTCCACCTTTTATCAGAACATGTTGTTCGCCGTCGTGGGTCACTTCAAACAAAACTTCACCTGTTTCGGCATTGCGGGCAACCGTTCCCAGCGGAACTTCAATCGTCATGTCTTCGCCATCGGAGCCAGTGGAGCGCTGTTTACTTCCAGACTCGCCGTGGCCTGCAAAAACGTGCTTCTGATAACGTAAATGGAGCAATGTCCACATTTGTGCGTTGCCTTTCACATAAATGTTCCCACCCCGGCCGCCATCGCCACCATCGGGACCACCTTTGGGAACAAATTTTTCGCGACGAAGGTGTGTCGAACCAGGGCCTCCGTTCCCGGAGCGGCAAAAGATTCGGATATAATCGATAAAATTGGTTTCGGACATTTTGAACTAAAAAATTGGATGTGTGAAAGATACATAAAAAAAGACGAATGTACGGTGTACATCCGTCCCTTGGAAAATTGTTTTTGCGTCTTATAATGCATTAGCCGCTTCTAACAAACGGATAGCAATTTCTTCGATTGTGCCCATCCCGTTGATGCCAATATGCTTGTTTTGGCCGGTATAGTAAATTTTCAGGGGCAATGTTTTTTCGTTATAAACGTTGATGCGGTTTTCAATAACCGACTGGTCTTGGTCGTCGGTGCGGCCCGAAGTGATACCACGGTTCAGCAAACGGGCAACCAGCTCTCCTTTTTCAACTTCGAGGCTTAACATTCCCGAAACCGGTGTACCGTTTTCGGTTAACAGTTTATCCAGTGCCTCGGCTTGGGCAACTGTGCGGGGAAACCCATCGAAAATGAAGCCTTTGGCATCGCGGGTGGTTTCCAGTTTCTTTTTTATCATGCCTATTACAATGGCATCCGGAACCAACTCGCCGTTATCCATATAGCGTTTGGCCTCAATTCCAAGTTCGGTTGCCGCTGCAATTTCGCTGCGCAGCAAATCACCGGTCGATAGGTGGATTAATCCGAAATTGTCAATCAAAAATCCGGCCTGTGTTCCTTTTCCTGCTCCCGGTGGGCCGAATAATACAATATTTAACATGTTATAGAAAATTTATATATCGGTTGATTATTCAACCACTTTGTAGATGTCGATTAGGTTACGCCCGCGGCCATCGTAGTCCAGTCCGTAGCCAACAATAAAGTCGTTCGGAATTTCAATGCCAACATAATCAAGCCTGACATCTTTCTGTAGGGCATCCGGTTTTAACAGCAAGGTTGCAACCAGTACTTCGTTTGGTTTTTTCGACCAGATTTGCTCCAGTGTTTTTTCGATGGTAATGCCTGTGTCAACAATGTCTTCCAAAACAACAACAGTCCGTCCGGTCAAATCTTCATTCAACCCGATTAGTTCCTTCACCGTGCCGGTAGTTGAAGTTCCCTGGTAAGAGGTGAGTTTTACAAACGAAATCTCCGCATCGAGCTGACTGATACGCTTGAAAACTTCGGTTGCAAACATGAACGAGCCATTCAAAATACAGAGAAACAACGGATTTTTTCCGTTTAAATCTTCGTTCATTTTGTCGGCAATATCTTCAATTACAGCACGAATTTTTTCGTACGGGATAAATAAGTCAAACTCTTTATCTGCAATTTTAATTCTTCCCATGCGGTCACAAATTTAGAATTGGCTCCAGGTTGAAAAAGAAGATGTTACTGTCTCATTTCTTTTTCAGTTTAGCCCCGAATTAAAAAAATGCAAAGTAACTAAAAATAATCGGCCGGGTGAAGGGGATATCAATATTTTTTCAGGCATTTGCAAGGGCCAATTATCGGATGTAATTTTGGGCAACCAAGCAAATAAAAGGAGATACGAAAAATTAAACCGGATGGGGCAATTGCTTGTTTGATGGATATTGAACAGAGATTAATACAGAAATAATGGAAGCAAAAGTTAGTATTATTATGGGTAGTACTTCCGATTTGGGAGTGATGGAAGCAGCAGCAAAAATTTTGGATGAGTTGGAAATTCCGTTCGAAATTAATGCCCTTTCAGCTCACCGCACGCCGGAAGAAGTTGAAAAATTTGCAAAAGGGGCCAAAACCCGCGGCATTAAAGTAATTATTGCAGCTGCCGGTATGGCCGCTCACCTGCCCGGTGTAATTGCAGCAATGACTACGTTGCCGGTAATCGGAGTTCCGATAAAAGCTAGCCTGGACGGAATGGACGCCTTGTTGGCCATTGCTCAAATGCCCCCGGGCATACCGGTTGCAACAGTTGCCATTAACGGTGCACAAAATGCCGGTATCCTGGCTGCCCAAATAATTGCACTTGGCGACGAAGCAATGGCCGGAAAAATGGTACAGTTTAAAGAGAACCTAAAAACTAAAATTGTGAAAGCCAATCAGGAATTGGCCGAGATTAAGTTTAAATTTAAAACGAATTAGTTTTTTTGTTTGGAAAAGAAGTTGTAATTTGAAAGAGCGTTGCAAAAGGGTGGGCTGAAAGGCTAACCCTTTTTTTTATGCGCGGGAATATTAGGAAATTCGGTTTGTTGTCGTTCCTGCTGGCGGTTTTCCTATCGCTGGCGGCGCAAGATGCCGTTTTTATTCCGGCCTCTGTCCAGGCAATGGGCAACACGGTTGTAAGTTTGCCGCTTTCATCCGGGTTCGAATTAAATCCGGCAGCGGCGGGAGCGGCACCGTTCGAACTGGGTATGGCTTACAGCAGCCGGTTTATGCTGAAGGAGCTATCTGAAGCATCAGCCTATGCCATTGCCCCCTTGTTGGGAAGCACCCTTCAGTTTGGGTTTTCACGTTTTGGCGAAACCGCCTACCGCGAAACCCAGTTTAGTTTTGGTGTCGCCAAAACCCTCGGCAAGTATTTCTCGGGAGGGCTGCGGATGCAGTATTTCACCTTGGCAATGGCCGAGAATGACCAACGTCCGGGGCTGCTCACATTTAGTTTGGGTGTACAATACAATCGCCGTTTGTGGGGAATCGGAGCCAGTGTTTTCAATCCCTTGGAACAATCGATGCACAAGGCGAATTTCGAAAAGCAGTATCCCTCGGTTTACCGGCTCGGGCTGCACCGCCTGTTTAATAATATCTTGGTTTTTTCGTCGGCGTTGAGCCTTCAATCCGGCGAAAAATTGAATTCCCATTGGGGAATCGAATGCCGGTTCCCCGGACGTTTTGTTGCTCGTGCCGGGCTCGAAACGTCTAATTCTACCTGGTCGCTCGGTGTGGGATGGGTGTTTGCGACAGTCCATGCCGATTTGTCCTATCGTTATCATCAGTATCTGGGCTCATCGCCTTCCGTCACCCTTTATTTCAGGAAACAATGAAAAGGCTGGTTTTGACCCTTTGCATGTTTTGCTTCTGGCAAGTATTGGAGGCACAGCACGAGCATTTTTTGAACGACCGTTTGCAGAATTTGCTGGAGTCGGTTTTGGAAGAAAACGAAACAGCCGATGTAGAGCAACTGCTGAGCGAACTTCAGTTTGCCAAAGAGCATCCAGTTGTTTTGCAAAAGGCAAAAGCCGACGACTTTGCCGTACTTTTCTTTTTAACTCAGGTACAGGTTGAAGCGCTTTTGGCCTACCGCGATCGCTACGGTCCGGTTTTGTCGGCTTACGAATTAACAGCAGTCGATGGTTTTACGCCCGACTTGGCCGAGCTGGCGGGTGAATTTATCGATTTTAATACTGACGTGACGTCTCTGCAGCGAAAGTTTTCGCGGCACGAATTATTGATTCGCGGTATCCGGCTATTGGAAGGGCAGCAAGGTTTTAAAACCGGGAAGTTCGAAGGTTCACCCGAGAAACTTTATTTGCGGTACCGCTATTCATCGGCGTCAATACAATTGGGCTACACCGGCGAGAAAGATGCTGGCGAACGTTTTTTAGGGAAATCGAATCCCGGAGGTTTCGATTTTAACAGCGGCTTTCTGCGTTGGCAATTCGGGAAAAGCCGTTCATCGGTGATTGTTGGCGACTACGTGGTGCAGTGGGGGCAAGGCTTGGTGGTGTGGCAGGGTTTTGCTATGGGTAAATCAACCGAGGTGGATCGTATTGCCCGTTTCAACCAAGGTATTAAAGCCTACTCGTCAACCGATGAAAACAATTACATGCGCGGCGTGGCCGGGGATTTTCGGCTCGGGAAAGTACAGCTGTACCTGTTTGCAAGTTACCAACCTTTTGATGCAAATACCGACAGTGTTGGTGAGCAAAAAGTTTTTACTTCGATACAAACCAGCGGCTTGCACCGAACGCAATCGGAGATCGACGATAAAAATTCGGTTGATGTGTTGGCCAGTGGAGTAAGGCTGGCATACAATTGGGGCAGTTTGCAATTGGGTAGCCAGTTGGCGTATACCCGTTACCAGCTTCCGCTTGTTCGTGCCAACGACCTGTACAACCGTTATTTGTTTGATGGGCAGGAAATAAGTACTGCTTCCATCGATTTTCGGTATACCTTGAATAAGCTATATTGGTTTGGCGAGTTTGGCGGCAGTTCAACCGGCGGGCTAGCTGCGTTGAGCGGGATTCAGTATCAACCGGTCGATCAGCTTGCTTTTTCGGTATTGTACCGCAATTTGTCCCGGAAGTACAATTCGCCCTGGGCTTCGACATTTACCGAAAACAGCCGGGCAAACGACGAACAAGGCTTGTATCTGGGACTGAAGGTGTTTCCGGCGCCACGTTTGTCGTTATTTGGCTATGCCGACTTTTTTCAATATAAATGGATAAAATATACAACGGCAGCCCCGGCCAAAGGTTGGGAGGCTTTGCTCCGGGTAGATTATAAGTTGGCGGCAGAATGGCTGGTTTACGGACGATACTTTTTTGAGGGCAAAATGGTAAAAGTAAGTTCGGGACAGGCTGTGCGGCAAAATAGGGAGCAGATTAGGCAAAGCCTGCGCTTGCAGTTGAGCGGACAATTATCGCCGTGCCTGAGTGTACTCAGCCGCTGCGAACGTAGTTTTTACAAGCACGAAAACCACTCGGCGGGTATGTTTTACAGCCAGGATTTGCAATGGGTTTCGCCAAACGAAACCATACGGTTTGATTTCCGCCTGGCATACTTCAACACCGACGATTACGATTCGCGAGTTTATAGTTACGAGAACGACTTGCTTTATCAATTCTCTGTTCCAGCATTTTACAACGAAGGCTGTCGGGCTTATGTTAATGCAAAAGTTAAAATATGTGAAAAGATTGAGTTTTGGATGAAGTGTTCCCGCACCTGGTATTTTGGTGCAGAAAGCATCGGTAGCGGCGATACGGCGATTGACGGGAACACCCGGACCGAATTGAAGCTGCAATTACGGATTAAGATATGACTTGCATTTTGTATATTTGCCGCCTTAAATCAACGAATGAGGGATATGGTGTGCTTTGACGATATTCGTCCGTACGAGGATCATGAAATTAATCATTACGTCAATGTTCTGTTGAATGATGAACTGTTCCGCCAGGTGCTTTTTTTCATTTTCAACGACGAGCAAAAAGTGCGTGAAGTATCGGCGATGCTGGCCGGAGTGAAAACCAAGAAGGAGCTTCAACTGAAGTTTATGTATCCGCTTATTGACGAGTGGATTATTAATCGGACAACCTCCGGGGTGACCTACAGCGGCCTCGAAAACATCGATAAATCCAAGAGTTACCTGTTCATTTCCAATCATCGCGATATTATTCTCGATTCGGCCATTTTGAACTACATTGTGGTTCAGGCCGGGATGAACACGACCGAAGTGGCCATTGGGAACAACCTGTTGATATACGATTGGATTAATCATATCGTAAAATTGAACGGCGCCTTTGTGGTGAAACGCAACTTGCCTGCGCGCGAGTTGCTTAATGCTTCGAAAACCCTTTCAGCCTATATCCGGAAAACCATTACCGACGACAATGTTTCGGTTTGGATTGCCCAGCGTGAAGGACGTACCAAAGATGGTTTCGACCAAACCCAGCAAGCCCTGCTTAAAATGTTGAACCTGAGCAATGAATCCGATTTTGTAGGCGGTTTCCGCGAATTGAAAATCGTACCGCTGTCCATTTCGTATGAGCGCGAACCCTGCGGGATTTCGAAGGTGGAAGAAATTTACAAACGCGAGCGCGACGGTTTTGTGAAGACACCCGAAGACGACCTGAAAAGTATGGCACTCGGACTGACCCGCCCGAAAGGACGAGTCCACTTCGCGTTCGGAAAACCGGTTGATGCCCAGCTCGACCAAATTGCCGAATCAGAAAACCCGCAAGAAAGCATTCAGCAACTTGCTGAATACATTGATACCTGCATTTACGAGAACTATAAACTGTGGCCATATAATTATTTGGCAGCCGATATGCTGGCAAATGAAATGAGACATGAGGAACAGGTTGACCCAAATACCCGCGAAAAATTTGACGACCTGATGGATGATTTGGTTCGCACAATTGGCGAAGGTGATGCCAATATCCAGAAAGAACTGTTTATGAAAATGTATGCAAACCCCTTGCTCAATGCAGAGCGGGCACACGAATCGAAGATAATTTCAAAGTAAACCGGGTTTATCCCGGTTTTTTTATGAGGTGACTGCGGGGTCGTCAATCGGCACAGTTGTTTTCAGTTTGTTTTTTTGTAAATTTAGTGGTCTAATAAAACGTTTGTGAAATAGCCATAGGGCTAAGCCCACACCAAACGAAAATGAATAAATGGCTATTCCATGCGTGTGTAACAAGGCTTAATTAGAAAATTAAATTTTCATACAAATGAAATCAATCGGAATATTGGTTCTGGTTTTGATTCTAGGTATTCAAACCGGAAATGCGCAGAAACAGACAGCTCGCGAACGAAAAGAACAAAAAGCTGCTGAAGTGAAAAAGCTTATCGGCTCGGGCGACTATGTTTTTGTTGCCAACTCGGCACAGCCAATGGCTTTTCGCCGGATAAACCTGACTTCGAATTACGAACTGAAAATGAAAGGCACATCGGCAGAAGCCTGGTTGCCCTATTTTGGGCGGGCCTATCAAGCCGACTATGGTGATACTGATGGGGGAATCAAGTTTAAAGAAGAAGCTCAGGGGCTGAAAACCAGCTTCAACGAACGCAAAAAAAGCTACGAAATTCAATTTGAAGTGAAAACCGTGAAAGATAATTATACCTTGTACCTATCGGTAGGTTTATCAGGCTATGCCGATTTGACGGTCAACTCCAACAACCGGCAACCGATTAGTTTTACCGGGATGGTTGAAGCGCCGAAAGCGGACACCGAAGCGAAATAGCTCGTTTTTTCGGATATCTAAAAATGAAGGACATTCCGTAAACCTCGGAATGCCCTTCATTTTTCTATCTGTTCCAGACCAGTTGTTATTTATTTCGTATCCGCTTCGGCGGGCAAAATTAAATTGAGGATGATTCCCACAACGGCAGCCAAACCAATGCCTGCCAGCGAAAAACTACCCCACGAAATTACAGCTCCGCCAATACCAACTGTTAGCACCAGCGAAACAATAACCTGGTTGCGGACTTTGGTCATATCGGTTTTCGAGTCAATCAGGGTTTTTATACCAACCGAAGCAATCAACCCAAACAGTAGCAACATAATACCACCCAAAACAGCTTGCGGGATGGTTTTAAGGAAACCACTAATTTTTCCGACCAGCGAGAACACAATAGCTGTTACCGCCGAAACCCGCAATACAAACGGATTGGTTACTTTGGTGAGAGAAATAGCTCCGGTTACCTCGGAGTAGGTAGTGTTTGGTACACCGCCGAAACAACCGGCCAGGCTGGTAGCAATACCGTCGCCAAGTAAGGTGCGTTGAAGTCCCGGTTTTTCTACAAAATTTTTCCCGGCTACTCCGCTAATGGCGTACATGTCGCCCACGTGCTCAATAATTGGTGCTATCGCCACTGGTATCATATACAAAATTGCCCCCCAGCTAAACTCGGGTTTTGCAAAAGCGGGCAGTCCCAACCAAGCCGCTTCCTTAATCGGGGTAAAATCAATAACACCCAGTATCAGTCCGGTTACATAACCGACAATGATACCAATAAAAATGGGGATTAGTTTGATGAGCCCTTTGGTAAACACAACAACAACAACGGCTGTAAGCAGGCTTACTGCAGCAATAATCCAGTTTGTTTTGGCCATATTGACGGCAGCGCTTGCCAGCGATAGCCCAATAATCATAATAACAGGGCCGACAACAGTCGCCGGGAACAGTCGCTCCACAAAGCGGATGCCCCGTGCCTTAATGAGGCCTGCTACCAGTGCGTAAACCAGACCAACGGCGATAATCCCGCCAAAAGTGCCGGGCAAACCATACAGCCGGGTCGACTCAATAATGGGGGCAATAAATGCAAAACTACTTCCCAGGAAAACAGGGACCATACCTTTGGTAATCAGGTGGAATAGCAACGTGCCGATACCTGCGGTAAACAAGGCTACTGCCGGGTCAATTCCAACGAGCAAGGGAACAAGCACGGTTGCCCCGAATGCTACAAACAGGAACTGAACCCCCAATACCATGTTTCGCGGAGTGAACTGATTAATTTTTTCAGACGAAACATTCATGAGGTTCAATTTATGAGTTAGATAAAAACAGGATTAATATATTTTTGCCGCAATGTCGCGGATGTATAGTTGAAGGTTAGTTTTTCCCCTGAATTCGTTTTCCGAAACGGTGTAAAGAATGTCGAACGGAAGCCCTTGGCTAATGGCTTCGTAGTGGCTGGCCTGGTTGAAAGCAATGGCCGGGAAAACCGGCGAGTTGCCCGTTGGCTCCACTAAATCGAGTTTCAGGTGTTCCTGGTTACGGCCAACGCAACGGCTGCTTTCGTTTGCCAGTACATTTTCGGTCAGGAACAGCGGGGTCATGTTGTGGGGGCCAAAGGGCTCAAACTGTTTCAGCACACGATAAAACTTGGGTGTAATTTCTGATAATTGCAGTTTGGCATCGGCTTCAAGTATCTCGGTTTGTTGCTCGTCCGTCATTGTTTTTCTGACGATCTCTTCAAACCGGCGGGTAAAGGCCGGAATGTTCTCAATTTTCATCGTGAGGCCGGCAGCGTACATGTGCCCACCGTACGATTCCAGCAAATCAGAACACTGCCCGATGGCTTCGTACAAGTCAAAATCTTTCACCGAACGGGCCGAGCCGGTAGCCAATCCATTCGATTCGGTTAAAATAATGGTGGGGCGATAATAGTGTTCGGTGATGCGCGAAGCTACAATACCCACCACGCCTTTGTGCCAGTCGCGGTTATAAAGCACAGTGGCAAAGCGTTCCGAATGACGCGGATCGAGCGCAATCATGTCAAGTGCTTCCTGGGTGATGTCTCGGTCGAGGGTTTTGCGTATTTCGTTGAAGGAGTTGATTTCTTCACCCAGAACAAACGATTGGTTTTCATCATTCATCACCAATATTTCGACCGATTTTTTGCCATGCTCAATCCGGCCCGAAGCATTCAACCGCGGCCCTATTTTGAACACAATGTCGCTGATGCTCATTTGTTGTCCGCCCAGGTTCGAAATCTGAATGATAGTTTTCAATCCCAAACTGGGATTGCTGTTCAGCTTTTTCAACCCATAATACGCCAGAACCCGGTTTTCGCCTGTCACCGGAACAATGTCCGAAGCAATGCTGACGACAACAAAATCGAGCAAATCGTACAGTTCAACAACCGGCAGGTCGTATTTTTGGGTGTAAGCCTGCAGTAGCTTAAAACCAACACCGCAACCCGAAAGTTCTTTGTAGGGATAGTTGCAGCCCGGCCGTTTGGGATCGAGTACTGCAACAGCATCGGGCACTTGCTCGTCGGGGTTGTGATGGTCGCAAATAATAAAATCGATGCCGAGTTCTTTGGCTTGCCTTATTTTTTCGATGGCTTTAATGCCACAGTCGAGCACAATAACCAGCGAAAATTTTTGTTCGGAGGCAAACTGGATGCTCCGAGGCGAAATGCCGTAGCCTTCCGAATAGCGATCGGGGATGTAATAGTCGAGCTCCCGAATACGGGTTCGCAAAAACTGGTACATCAGTGCAACCGAAGTGGTTCCGTCCACATCATAGTCGCCGTAAATCAGTACTTTTTCCTGATTGGCAATGGCTTGTGCGAGCCGCTCAACGGCCTTGTCCATGTCTTTCATCAGGAAGGGGTCGTGCAAATCAGAGAGTTTTGGTCTGAAAAAGGACTTGGCTTCATTGAACGACGTAACGCCCCTTTGAGCCAACAGGTTGGCAATCACCATGTCGACATTCAGGGCAGCAGATAAATGCTTGATTACATTTATGTCGCCTTGTGGTTTAACATTCCAAATTTTACTCATTGATAGTGTCGCTGCTGACTGAGGGATTCGAGAATTAATTGTTCAAAGATAGAAAATGCCCGCTATTCCCGAAACTTTAATTGTGCGGGCATGGGGTGGTTTTTAGTCTGTTTTAGTTAAATTTCAACGGCTCAAACCATTAGCTTCCGCATAAAATAATTAACATTGAAAGGGTAAATATAATCAGTTGATTTTGTAGGTTTTAGTATGAAGTTTACCCGAAGTCAGGGCAAACGCATTTAAAAAAGTTTGGTTTTCGCACAGGCTCCCTCCGAGGAGCTTGCTTCCCTCATAACTCTTCATTATGTTTGAATGATTAATATTTTTGAAAGGCGGGTTTTGTTTGTTATAGTCTGCCCGCCTTTCTTTCAGCTAATATACTAAATATAAATAAAATAACCATACTTAAGGGCAATGAATTTGGCTACTTTGCTATATTAATAAGAAGGTAGAAGAATCAATCTCAGAGGTATGGAGGAACTCGCTTTTCCATCAGATTTTCAGTAAAGTTAGCGAACCAAGAAGGACGGGTAAAGGTAATTTCCGGCACAAGTTGCACGACATCCTGTTGCTGGTCTTATCTGCTGTTTTGTGCGGGATGGACGAATGGGAGGAAATCGCGGACTTTGGCCAGGAACAGCAACATTGGCTGCGCAGGTATGGTTCTTTTGTTTATGGCATCCCTTCGCACGATACGCTTAACCGGGTTTTCTCGGCTATTGATCCGGCCCAGTTTTCGGCCTGTTTTTCGCAATGGGTCAATCGCTTGCGGGTTCACTGCGACCAGGAGGTGGTTGCTATTGATGGTAAGCGTATATGCAACTCCCACCATTTAACCAATCCGGCCATACACATGGTTTCTGCTTTTGCCACCCAAAACGGGCTGTGCCTGGGGCAAGTGGCTACTTCGGAGAAAAGCAACGAGATCACGGCCATTCCCCAACTGCTTTCCCTGCTGGAGGTCAAAGGGTGCATCGTGACCATTGATGCAATGGGCTGCCAAAAGAGCATTGCCTCAAAAATAGTCAAGCAGGGTGCCGATTATATCCTGGCCGTCAAAGGCAACCAGCCATTGCTAGAAGAGGGCATTCAGGATACAATCCGGTTCAATAAGCCCATCAGTTCCGATGTAGACGTTGATTGCGGGCATGGCCGCATTGAAACCCGCGAATGCTTTGCGTACAGCAACCTTGAGATGATCGAAGGTGCGGATCAATGGGAGGGGCTGAAAACAATTTTCCGCATCGATTCCCAAAGAACCATCAAGTCAACCGGAGAAACTTCCCAACAAACAAGGTATTACATATCAACTCTGGAAGCCCAGGCAAAACAGTTCAACTCCTGGACACGCAACCACTGGGCCATTGAGAACAACCTGCATTGGACTTTGGATGTAGTTTTTGGCGAAGATCAATCCAGAAAAAGAAAAGGTTATGCCGCCCAAAACTTTAACACCATACGAAAAACAGTCATGGCTATACTG
>JBKEAN010000236.1:0-6140 GCA_047972415.1 Mangrovibacterium sp. | reverse complement strand
TCGCGTTTGGCAGGTTTGAAGGCTTCGTTGCCCTTGGCTTCTTCTGCTTTTCGCCGTGCATCCAGTTCTTCCTGGCTAATCAATACATTTATTTTGCGTGCCGGAATGTCAATTTCAATGGGGTCGCCATCCTGTATCAGGGCGATGGCACCACCGGCTGCGGCTTCGGGCGATGCGTGCCCGATTGATAAACCTGATGTACCGCCCGAAAAACGTCCGTCGGTTAGCAGGGCACATTGTTTGTCCAGCTTTATCGATTTCAGGTACGAAGTAGGGTAGAGCATTTCCTGCATCCCCGGCCCTCCTTTGGGCCCTTCGTAGCGGATAATGACCACGTCGCCCGCTTGTACTGCTGTACCCAAAATACCGTTTACCGCATCTTCCTGCGATTCAAACACGCGGGCAGTCCCTTTAAATTGATAGACTGAGGGGTCAACGCCAGCGGTTTTCACAATGCAGCCATCTTCGGCAATGTTGCCGTACAAAATAGCCAGGCCGCCATCCTGGCTGTACGCATGTTCCAGGTTGCGGATGCAGCCGCTAGCGCGGTCGTTGTCAAATTCGGCGTAATAGTTTTCCTGCGAACCCATCACCAGGTTGCGGTAGCCGCCGGGTGCCGATTTGTAGCGTTGAATGTCTTCGGCTTTCGCGCTTGGGTTCATAATATCGTACATGTCAATCGCTTCAGCTAAAGTCAAACCATCGGCCCGCGAAACGCTGGTATCGAGGTGGCCGCCACGGGCAAGCTCGGCCAAAATGCCAATGATGCCGCCCGCACGGTTTACGTCCTGAATATGGTAATGGCCGTTTGGCGCAACTTTGCAGAGGTTGGGTGTCACCTTCGATAATTCGTTGATTCGTTTCATGGTAAAGTCAACCCCTGCTTCGTGGGCAATGGCTAAAATGTGCAGCACCGTATTGGTTGAACCTCCCATCGCAATATCCAACTTCATGGCGTTTTCGAATGCCGCTTTTGTTGCAATATTCAGGGGAAGCACTTTTTCGTTTCCGTTTTGGTAATAATCGTAGGTTATTTTTACAATTTGACGGGCAGCTGTCTCAAACAAGCGTTTACGGTTGGCGTGTGTTGCCAGCACCGTTCCGTTTCCGGGCAGGGCCAGGCCGAGCGCTTCGGCCAAACAGTTCATCGAGTTGGCGGTAAACATACCCGAGCAACTACCACAAGTGGGACAGGCATCACGTTCAACCTTGGTCAGGTACGACTCGTCCACGTTGGGGTCGGCCGCTAACACCATGGCATCAACCAAATCGTATTTTTTGCCGTCAACATCACCGGCTTCCATCGGACCGCCCGACACAAAAATGGCCGGAATATTGAGCCGCATCGCCGCCATGAGCATGCCTGGGGTAATTTTATCGCAGTTGGAGATGCAGACCATGCCGTCAACTTTGTGCGCGTTGCACATGTATTCCACGCTGTCGGCGATCACATCACGCGAGGGAAGCGAATACAACATGCCATCGTGGCCCATGGCAATTCCATCGTCAATGGCAATGGTATTGAATTCGGCAGCAAAGCAGCCTTGCTTTTCAATTTCGGTTTTCATGTATTGCCCGATATCGTGCAAGTGAACATGTCCGGGAACAAATTGGGTGAACGAGTTGACTATAGCAATGATCGGTTTCCCGAATTGCTCTTCCTTCACCCCGTTTGCCCGCCATAAACTGCGGGCCCCGGCCATTCGTTTGCCCTGTGTGGTTGTAGCAGATCTTAACTTGTTTTGCATCACTTCGTGCTGTTTTGGTTCCTTAAAAAAAAGCCTTTCCCGTTTTCGAGAAAGGCGATTTGCTATTTTTTAAACAATTGACGGCCTCTCTCAGCGAAAACTAAGAACGACGAGTAGAATGACCACCAAATTGTATGTTGAATAATATCTCATGTTTGTATTATAAAATGAAAAAAGCCATTCCCGCTTGGTGAGAATGGCTATCTGGTTTACCGGCATGCAACATCCTCACTTCGCTTGCGAAATGACAACGACGAGTAGGGTTACAACGCTTGATATGATAGCCAAATTCTTCATTTTTTACTTTTACAAGTGGAGCAAAAGTAGGAATTAATTTGAAACCGCAAAATAAATTTGTAAGTAAATCCCATATTTTTCTGTAAATCCAGCAGATAAAGAGCAGGTCGAAGATGAAATTATTATAAAACAGGGTTCTACTCATTATTCTTTATTGCGAAAGATGGCTTTATGGCGGCAGATGTGTAATATTGGACGATTTTTCTCGCGAACACTATTATAAAACAGACAATATGGCTAAGAAAATGCTCGGCTCCAAGTCGAACGAATTTGTTGAAAACCTCTGGTTACTGATTCTGCGGGCGTCTGCCGGCGGTTTTATGCTCACCCACGGCATCCCAAAACTGATGAAGCTGGTACATGGCGATACTGCTTTTGCCGATCCGTTTGGCATCGGTGCCTTGCCTTCTTTTATCCTGACAACTTTTGCAGAAGTGTTTTGTTCTGCCCTCATTGTTCTTGGAATTGGTACCCGCCTGGCGGCCGTGCCACTTGTTGTTATCATGGCGGTAGCGGCTTTTATCATTCACGGCAACGACCCCTTTGCCAATAAAGAAATGGCTTTGCTTTACTTGTTGCTGTTTATCACTATTTTGGTTTACGGCAGTGGAAAATTTGCCTTAGGAAGCATAATTAGCGGCAAATAATTGGTATAAACCTATACCTGTAACAATGATGAACCAATTTGAAACCGTGGAGGCCTACCTGGCCAGTGAGCCCCGGTGGAACACCGAACTAACGTTTTTGCGGTCACTCCTGCTGCAAACTGGATTTAAAGAGGCTGTAAAATGGGGTGCTCCGGCCTATACCTACAATGGAAAGAATGTGATTGGCCTGTCGGCTTTTAAGTCGTACATTACCATGTGGTTTTGGCAGGGAGCCCTGTTGAAGGACGAAGCAGGCAAGCTGATCAATGCACAGGAGGGCAAGACCAAAGCCTTGCGGCAATGGCGCTTTACGTCGATGGCCGAGTTGGAGGCCAATGCCGAACTGATTTTGCTGTATGCCGAAGAGGCCCGCCAAAACGAACAAAACGACAAACGGATAAAGCCTGAACGAAACAAGGTCCTGCTTATTCCAGACGAGTTGACAGCCGAACTGGCCAAAAACCCTACTTTGGCGAGCAGCTTTGATAAGCTATCGCCAGGCAAGCGGCGCGATTATGCCGAGTACATTGATTCCGCCAAACGGGCCGAAACACGACTGAGCCGTCTAGACAAAATTATCCCGATGATTTTGGAAGGAAAGGGATTGTATGATAAATACAAATAGGGTTTTTGTAAAAACGCAAAAGAGGAATGCAATGCAGCTTTCCTCTTTTTTGATGTGGGCGGTGAGGGATTCGAACCCCCGACCCTCTGGGTGTAAACCAGATGCTCTGAACCAGCTGAGCTAACCGCCCGAATTGTTTGAACAGCTCATTTTTAAGTATGAGCGGACTTTAGGCACTCCAATAATTTGGAGATAAAAAACGGAACACTGCCTGAAATGTTCCGTCATGGTGGGCGGTGAGGGATTCGAACCCCCGACCCTCTGGGTGTAAACCAGATGCTCTGAACCAGCTGAGCTAACCGCCCGGATTATTTGAACAAATACCCTTTCACAAAGGCGTTGCAAATATATATCCTTTTTTCATTTTGCAAAACTCCGACTGTAAATTTTTAGGAAAAATAATCAGCTACAACGAAGGTACTGCCGCCAACAAACACGAAATCATTTGGATTGGCTAAGGCGAGCGCATAGGCTACTGCTTGCTTTACATTTGGAATAACTTCGCCGGATAGGCCCGCTCGGGCAGCCTGTTTTGCTAGAAGGCCAGCATCGAGGGCACGGGGGATGGCTGCCTGTGTAAAAATGTAGTGGGCTTCGCGGGGGAGGAGGGATAAAACGGCGTCGATGCTTTTATCGTTGACCATGCCGATGACCATATATAGTTTTTCCCAGACCGTAGTGCGGATTTGATCGACAACAAGCTCGATGCCTGCTTCGTTGTGCCCGGTGTCGCAAACCAACATGGGATTGACTCCGGCAACTTCCCAACGCCCTCTTAAACCAGTATTGATTTTTACGCGACTTATTCCTTCGTAGATGTTTTTGGTACTTATAACGAAGCCCCTTTCGATTAAGATGTTAATGGTTTTGAGAACGCCGGCGATATTTTTTCGCTGGTAGTTTCCCAATAAGTCGCACTGGAGCCCTTCAAACAGAATTACGCCGTTTTTAAAGAAATTGAAGCTTTGATTGGCACCGGTAGTGCCTGGCAAAAGTTCGCCGACGTATTCGTCATCAGCAAAAAAGAGGGGAGCTTGCACAGCGTTGGCCTTATTGGTGAAAACGGAATTGTACCCTTGGTTGCTTTCGGAGACAACTACGGGGACACCGGCTTTAATAATGCCGGCTTTTTCGGTGGCTATTTCGGCAATGGTGTTTCCCAGAAGTGACATGTGGTCGAAACTGATGTTCGTGATGAGCGATACTTCGGGGAGGATGATGTTTGTTGAATCAAGTCGGCCACCTAAGCCAACTTCGATGACCGCTATGTCGACATTCATTTGTTTAAAGTACCAAAAGGCCATGGCTACGGTTATTTCGAAGAACGAAGGGTCGAGCCTGGCGGCTTCATTTTTAACCTGGAACTGATGAACAAATTCGACGACGGCGCTTTCGGACATGAGGGCGCCATTAATGCGGATGCGCTCGCGAAAATCGACCAGATGGGGCGAAGTATAGAGGCCAACTTTGTAACCTGCTTGCTGCAAAATCGAAGCCAGCATGTGCGAGGAGGATCCTTTGCCATTGGTGCCGGCAACATGGATTGTTTTAAAGCTCCGGTGCGGATGGTCGTACATTTGGTCGAGAACGAGGGTGTTCCCGAGGGTATTTTTGTAGGCGGCTGCGCCGCTTCGCTGGAACATGGGAAGTTGGCTGTACAGGTATTCCAGGGTTTCGTGGTAGCTTTTCATTCTCAATCAATCACTTATCTTTTTAACAGGCAAATGTCAGTAACTATCGGCGATATTTTGGCTGCCAGTCGGACAAACTGCCTTAAATTTTCGCTACTTTTAAAGTGTAGTCACCAAAATTTAAAATTATGGCAGGCCGTAAGCAATCTAAAATCTTCGTGTTGGACACCAATGTGATACTACACGACCACAACTGCATTTACCAGTTCAAAGATAACGATATCGTGATTCCTTTGACGGTTTTGGAAGAGTTGGACAAATTTAAAAAGGGGAATGACCCGATTAATTTTCAGGCACGGGAGTTTGTACGGGTGCTTGATGACATTGTAGGGGAAAAATTGTTTAACGGCGGGGTAAAGTTGGGATCCGAACTGGGAAAGTTGATTATTGCAACAGGAAAGCCTTTCTCGGAAAAGCTGAAGCAGTCGTTCCGCGAGGATATACCAGACCACAGAATACTGGCGGTGGCAGAATATTATACGGTTGAGGAGCCCAAGCGGCCCACAATCCTGGTGTCGAAGGATATTAACTTGCGAATGAAGGCCAAGTCGCTGGGAATAATGGCCGAGGACTATGAAAATGATAAAATTAAGGACCCGCAAGTTTTTGAGAAGTCGATAACAGAGATTGACGGCTACAAAGATAACCTGATAGAGGCGCTTTATAACGACGGGTTTGTGGCTTTGCCAGACGCGAACTTGCCCGAACGGCCAATCCCGAACGAATATTTTATTTTGAAGGGGAACAAATCGAGTGTGCTGGCGCGGTATGAGCAAGGCGCAGAGCGGATTGTGCGGGTTGAGAAGCGTGTTGCGTACGGTATTAAGCCCAGAAATGCGGAACAGACCTTTAGTTTGAACTCGTTGCTGAATCCGGATATAAAGTTGGTGTCGTTAACAGGAAAGGCTGGAACAGGAAAGACCTTGCTGGCACTTGCAGCAGCGTTGGAACAGCACAAAATGTATGATCAGATATTGTTGGCGCGCCCCATTGTGGCACTAAGTAACAAGGATCTGGGCTATTTGCCGGGCGACGCCGAAGAAAAGATAAGCCCTTACATGCAACCCCTTTTTGACAACCTTTCGGTGATAAAACATGCGTTTAACCCGCGCAGCCAGGAATATCAAAAGAT
>JBKEAN010000235.1:0-13468 GCA_047972415.1 Mangrovibacterium sp. | reverse complement strand
ACAAAAAACAGGAAAAATATAAACAGGGCTGCCGGAATCATTTCCGAACCAAACATATAACGCCAGCCGATCGTGTTCAACCAGGTATCGTCGCCTTGACGGGCACTAGCATAGTTGACAAAATAGACGACCAACATGCCGAAAATAATTGCAAACTGATTGAACGAAACCAACTTACCACGGCTGTCGGCCGGTGCTATTTCGGCAATGTACATCGGCGAAAGCATGGAAGCCAGCCCCACGCCAATACCTCCAATAATGCGGTAAACTACAAAGTGCCAGTAAAAGGTGTGGTCACCTTCGCCAAATGGCCTGATAAACTTTTCGGGATAAATCGAGCCCAGGGCTGAGATAAAGAACTGGAAAGCTGCCAGGAACTAGCCATTTCGCCGTCCCAGTTTCAAACTAACCAGTCCTCCGGAGAGGCCGCCGATAATACAGCCAATAAGCGCGCTGGATACAATAAATCCGAGTTGTGAGTTTGCGGCAGTTTCACTCAGACCCATAGGTTGAATAAAAAACACATCGAGCGAACTAACAGTGCCGGAAATCACTGCCGTATCGTAACCGAACAGTAGTCCTCCCAGCGTAGCTACCAGCGTAATGCCGGCAATGTAAAGTGAATTTTGACCTTTCATGTGCTTGTTTAGTTAGGGTTGACAAGACTCCGGCGGAGAACCGATGTCTTGTCAATTACTATTTTAGTTTGTAAATCAGATAAACCCGATCCTGTTCCAAAAGAACGGGAATCGGGTCTGTCTGCTCATTTTAATTCAGCATTGAATTTATTTCAATTAACTGCAATCAATTCCGGAATTAAATATGCATGTTGACGATTGCTTCGTACAACTCTTGTTTTCCGCTTAGTTGCTTCGGTTCGCCTTTAGCCTTCGCGTATTCATAAACCTGCTCAAAAGACAGTTTACCTTCCTCGAACTCTTTCCCCTTACCCGAATCGTATGAAGCATAGCGATCGGCCAACATTTTTTCGTAAGGAGAACTTTCCAGGATAGCCGCTGCCGTTTCCAATGCGCGGGCCATCACATCCATCGCGCCGATATGGGCGATGAACAAATCTTCTGAATCGGTTGAGTTACGACGGATTTTGGCATCGAAGTTGGTACCGCCGCCTTGCATACCGCCGCCTTTCAGCACCACGATCATGGCTTGGGTCAATTCGTACAAATCAACCGGGAACTGGTCGGTGTCCCAACCGTTTTGAACGTCGCCCCGGTTGGCATCAATAGCGCCAAGCATACCGGCATCAACAGCGCATTGCAGTTCGTGCTCAAAGGTGTGGCCAGCTAAGGTGGCATGGTTTACTTCAATATTTAATTTGAAATCTTTCTCCAAACCGAATTCTTTCAGGAAGCCAATCACGGTTTCGGCATCAACGTCATATTGGTGTTTCATCGGTTCCATGGGTTTGGGCTCAATCAGGAACACCCCGGTGAAACCTTTGGAACGGCCGTAATCGCGAGCCATTTTCAACATGGTGCCCAGGTGTTGTTTTTCGCGCTTCATGTTGGTGTTCAGCAAAGACATGTACCCTTCGCGTCCTCCCCAGAAAACGTAGGCTTTACCGCCCAAGGCGATGGTAGCATCAATCGAATTTTTAATCTGAAGCATCGCCCGGGCAGCTGTATCAAAATCGGGGTTTGTGCTGGCACCGTTCATGTAGCGGGCATGAGAGAACACATTTGCCGTTCCCCACATCAATTTAATGCCCGTTTCGGCTTGCTTTTGTTTGGCGTATTCCACAATGGCTTTCAGGTTTGCTTCGTACTCGGCAATGCTATTGCCTTCGCTCACCAAATCAATATCGTGGAAACAATAATAGGCAATGCCCATTTTTTGCATAAACTCGAATCCGGCGTCCATTTTGTTTTTGGCAGCTTCTACTTTGTCGGCTGCACCAACCCATGGGTGGGCTTGTGTACCGCCTCCAAATGGATCGCCACCATCGGCACACAAGGTATGCCACCAAGCCATTGAAAACTTAAACCACTCGGCCATTGTTTTGCCATGGACTACTTTTTCCGGATTGTAGTACCGGAAAGCCATCGGGTTTTTACTGTCTTTTCCTTCAAAGTTGATTTTTCCTACAGACGGGAAATAAATTTTTGCGCTCATAATCTCATGTATTAAGCCCTTCCTGCTCCCCTGCGGGTGCCTATCCGGACATTCGGTTAATATTATTTTTTACAATGATTTTTCCAGAAGCGATTTCCAATTATGGTAGGCTGCTTCATACGCTTCCTTTTTACGGACATTGGGCTCAATCGTTTCCAACTTGGTGAGGTTAGCAAAGGCTTCTTTGTCCGATTTGTAATAGCCTGAACCAATTCCGGCTCCGCGAGCTGCACCAACCGAGCCGTCGGTATTGTATAATTCGATTGTTGCTCCCGAAATTCCGGCCAAGGTTTCGCGGAATATCGGACTCAGGAACATGTTGGCTTTGCCGGCGCGGATCACCTTCGCTTCAATACCAATCGTCTCCATAATGTCCATTCCATACTTAAACGAAAACACAATACCTTCCTGCGCTGCGCGGAACAAGTGTGCCTGTGTGTGGGTGTTGAAGTGGATCCCATGAATCGTGGAACCCAGGTTCCGGTTTTCGAGTACGCGCTCGGCGCCGTTTCCGAACGGAAGAATACTCAATCCCTCGGATCCAATCGGAACCTTGTTTGCCAATTCATTCATTTGTTCGTATGACACGGCTCCATGACCAACTTGCTTGTTCAGCCAGGAGTTTAAGATACCTGTCCCGTTAATGCAAAGCAGCACGCCCAAGCGGTTTGCTTCGACGCTGTGATTTACGTGGGCAAACGTATTTACACGCGATTTGGGGTCGTATTTCACCTCGGCGCTTACGCCGTAAACAACACCCGAAGTACCGGCAGTCGTAGCAATTTCTCCGGGGTTCAACACATTCAACGACAGTGCATTGTTTGGCTGATCACCGGCACGATAGCTTATTTTTATGCCGGGGACTAGTCCCAGCTCTTTGGCAGCAACTTCGCTCACCACGCCCTGCACCGAAAAGGTTGGTACAATTTCTGGGATAAAACCTTCCTCAAACCCATAATAATCGAGCAACATCTTGGCGACTGTATTTTCTTTAAAGTTCCACAGAATGCCTTCAGACAAATTTCCGGCAGTGGTTTTTATTTCGCCGCTCAGCTTCATGGCGATGTAATCGCCGGGCAGCATGATTTTATCAATTTTTGCATAAAGTTCCGGCTCATTGTCCTTCACCCACTTCAGCTTCGATGCCGTAAAGTTCCCAGGTGAATTCAGTAGATTTTCCAAACACTTTTGCTCTCCGATTTCCTTCAGGGCCTTGTCGCCGATAGCGGCAGCCCGGCTGTCGCACCAAATGATGGAAGGACGCAAAACCTGCTGTTTTTTATCAACAACCACCAGTCCGTGCATTTGATACGAAATACCAATCGAATCGATATCGGCCGGGTTCACAGCCGACTTTTGCATGATTTCGGCAACAGCCATTTTCAGGTTTGCCCACCACTGTTCCGGCTCTTGCTCGGCCCATCCGGCTTGAACAGCCGTAATTTTCATTTCCTGTTTCGGGTAAAAAGCCGATGCCAGGCATTGGCCCGAATCGCCATCAACAATTGATGCTTTTACCGATGAACTGCCAATATCGAATCCGAGAAGATACATGTTCGTTCGTTAAGTTAGTGATTATATACTCTTATCTGTTCTGTTCTGGTGTGTTCTGCAAATTTAGAGAGCTCTTGGAGTTTTCCAAAAGGATGAGCTATGCTGTGCAGCATAATTCAGAGCGAAGAACGAACTTTTATTTGCGTAGGAATCTGAAGGTGAACTAGCCCGCCATTGGCAACAAACTCGGCTGCTTTACGGCCCATTAGTTCAAAGTCGGTCGAAATGACGCTGATGCCATCCTTTACATACTTTTTCATTGGCGTTTCGTTGTACGAAATCACGCCGGCATCGATGCCAATCACCAGGTTTTTATCTGCACACTGATCCAAAAAACGCGACAAGGTGCGGTCGCTCACCATCAGGTACAGATCGCCCGACTGCACATCCAGCTTTTTCGAATTGCGCAAAACCTGGTATTTAATACCAAAATCGGTGCAAAACTTCTCAAAAAATGCAAGCGACTCCAACGGGTGGTAAGTAAACTCGGGGTATAGGTAAACAAAGCGTTTGTATTTACGGATACGCTCCAGTTGACTAGTCAGCGAATCATACAGGCTCTGCCCAAAATCCTGGTAAATCGACGAAGCTTCCTGCACAGAGTGCACCTGCCAGTCGATAACTAGCAGCTTCGCCGGTGGAATTTGCCGAATAATTTCAGGAATCCGCTCGTGGTCAAAATTCATGACGATGTACTTGGTGTACTTGCCTATACTTTCGGTGATAATTTTTTCAAAAATATCAATGTTGTAGTGGTGAAAATGCAGATCGATCGAAAAATTTTCAGGTAAACTTTCGAGAAACGAGCCGTACAGCACTTCTTTGTAAGCTTTAAACGTATCGAGAAACAGAAATACTTTAGTGGTTGCTTTGGCCACAAAATAGCCTTTATTGGGTACCGACTCAACAATCCCTCGGTTCTTCAACTCGGCATAGGCTTTAAAAACGGTATCGCGCGAAAGTGAAGTTTCTTTTAGCAACTGGTTCACCGATGGTAAAATATCGCCCACTTCCAACAGGTTGCGGCTAATCGCGTCAATTACAGCATCTACCAACTGCTGAAATTTCAATTGACTGGAAAAGGGATCGAGTTGAAATTTGAATTTGCTCATGCACTAGTGTTCTGTTCTGTTATGCAAACATACAAAAGTTAGTAAAAAATGAACCATCCCGAACAAAGGGTTTTTGTAATATTGAAACAAAAAAACATGACATTGAAAGAACTCGTCCTGAAAAACCGCAGTTACCGCCGCTTCGACGAACGTGTCCGAATCAGCGATCAGCAACTGTACGATTGGATTGAACTGGCCCGTTTTTCGGCTAGTGGCCGCAACGCACAGCCGCTAAAATACCTTCCCGTCACCGATCCGGAATCGTGCAACAGCCTGTTTCCGCTCCTTGCCTGGGCCGGCTACCTGAAAAACTGGGATGGTCCGGCAGTAGGCGAGCACCCTTCGGCCTATATTATAATGGTAAACGATACGAGCATTGCAACAAACTACTACTGCGACGACGGCATTGCAGCGCAAAGTATTCTGTTGGGGGCAACCGAAGCTGGGTTTGGCGGCTGTATAGTTGCTTCGGTAAAAAAAGAAAAGCTGGCAAAACTGTTTCGCCTGGACGAACAATACCGGGTTATAATGGTCATTGCCCTGGGCAAACCTATTGAACAGGTTGTTGTGGAAGATATGAAAGGCGGCGACTTTAAATACTGGCGCGACACCGACCTGGTACACCATGTACCCAAACGCCCGATGAACGAACTGATAATAAGCCGATAGGAGAAAAGGAAGGAGAGCAGAAACTCTCCTTTACCCTTTTCAAATTAACCCCTAAAAAACAATGCTTTTACCACGTGGCTGGCAATCTTCGGGTTTTCTTTTAAGCGGCGGGTCGAGTAACCGAACCATTCTTTACCAAACGGAACGTAAACCCGCATCCGATGGCCTTTGCCCACGATCATTTTCCGCAACTCGGGGGTTACACCGTATAGCATCTGAAACTCGTAAAGCTCTTTTGGTACCTGGTGTTTTTCGAGCAAGTTCAATGCCTTTTCAATAATGTATTTGTCGTGGGTTGCAATTCCCACGTATATTTTGTTGCGGAACATGTATTCCAAATCTTCGAGGTAGTGCTCGCGAACCAACTGGTACTCTTTGTATGCAATGGCGGCCGGTTCAACATAAATTCCCTTGCACAGGCGAAAGTTTAGCGGGTGTCCATTGGCCGGCAGGTTGTTCATGTTTACCAAATCGTTCATGGTACGCCGCAAATAAGCTTGTACAACCAACCCCACATGCCCCGAAAACTCGTGCTTCAGTTTTTTGTACATCTCAATTTCGGCATCAACACACTGCGAATCTTCCATGTCAATACGCACAAAACTGTTACACTCGGCGGCCTTTTTCACAATTTCGCGAACATGCCCAAAGCAAACTTCCTTATCGAGCAACAAACCAAACATCGAGGGTTTTAGCGAAAAATTGCCATTCACATTCTCCCGGGTAAACCGCTCAATGATTTCGAGATATTGATTTTTATTATCTTCTGCCTGCTGTAAATTGGTGATAAATTCGCCCAGCAGATCGACGGTTACTTCAACACGTTCGCCATTCAGCTCGCGCGAAACGGCTAAGCCATCTTCTATTGTTTCGCCGGCGATGTAGCGTTTCGAAAACTGCCACACCAGCCCTTTTGGCATGTGCGGAATAATTTGTGTCAGTAATTTATTAATCATTTGGGGTTTAATTCTAGTGTTCAACTTTTTTGGTAGCACTAAAAATACAATGGCAGCGGAGCATCCGTCAATGACGTTTATCAGCCGAATCGCATGATTTTTCGCAGGTTTCAAAAATGAAGCTGTTATTCCGTCCCGTGTCAAAAATTATTGATGGTTTGGGTGAATTCGTAATGATTAATTTTTATTTTTGGCTCCGATTAATTGAACGAAAAACGAAGGAAATTGAGAGGATGTGGAAATAACACCAATGCGGAGCTTCCTTTATCGCCGGTTTCCGAATTACCTTTTTTAAATTATACGCATGAAAAATACTTCTCTGATTTTAAACCTGGTATTGTTAGCGGCCATTGTAGTTTTATTTATTCTTCATTTTACATCGGGAAAACCGACAGGCCCGAACGCTGAGACAACAAGTGGCGCCGGACAACTGACTGATTTGAAAATTGCCTATGTAAAAGTTGATTCGTTGATTGTGAACTACGATTTAGCCCAAAAATTACACGACGATTTCACTAAAAATCAGGAAGCCTACACCAAGGAATATGCAAACCGCCGTTCGAAATTTGAAGAACAAGCAGCAGCTTTTCAGGAAAAATTACAACGCGGTGGCTTCCTTACCGAAGAACGTGCCGTTCAGGAACGCGATCGCTTGGCCGTTGAACAAAATGAAATTTTGAAACTGGATCAGGAACTGTCGCAAAAGCTGGCCGAAATGCAAAATGCAAATAATCAACAGCTGGTTGACAGTTTGCTTAACTATCTGAAAACGTATAACAAAAACAATAAGTACACCTACATATTCAACTCGAGCGGCATTTTAGTTGGCGACGAAGCCTGCAACATTACCAAAGAAATTTTAACTGGAATGAATACCCAGTACACAACAAAGAAATAAGCAACAAACGCTATAAAACGCAAAAAATCCGGGCAAAACCCGGATTTTTTGTGTTATGGATGGATTCGATGAGTTCAATTCTAAAAACCGACAGTTCTATTCCCAAACCAACAGTATAAGAATTCCGCACCTGGCTTATTCCAAACCTGGTGTTTCAATTGCCACAGCAGAACCTTCAATATTTAAAGCTACTCCCGCCCAAAAACTCGCGAATGAGCGATGTTGGCGGAATTTCAGCATCGTCGGCATGAAAGAAATAGCTGAAGAATTTCAACAGGCGATTGGCCTCGGCGTGTTCCTCAACCGTTTCGGGAACCGCTTTCAACAATGGTTCCACGTATTTTTTCAGCACAGCCAATTCGTAAATCAGTGCCGAGTTAAACATCACATCGGCATTTTCCTGATACGGAAAAATATTGCGTTCCTCGCCTGCACGTACACTTGGCCAGCGCTTTATCGTGTCTGCAGCCGAATAGCCACGGTATTTGGCATCGCGGATCATACGCCGTATCAGGCGGTTATCGGCTGTTGAAATGTGGTTGTTATCGTCGATCGAAATTTGGGTCAGGGCCGAAAGAAAAATCCGGAAGCTCCTTCCAGGTTCAATATGGGGAATTAACCCGGGGTTCATTCCATGAATTCCCTCAACTATCAGAATATGCCCTTCGCCCAATTGCAGGTGATGCCCCGACTTTTCGCGCCGTCCCAAAATAAAGTTGAAACGTGGCAGTTCAACCGTTTCGCCACGGAACAACTGCTCCAATTGCTCGTCAAAAAAGTCCACATCAATCGCATCGATCGACTCAAAATCGTAATTGCCATGTGCATCGAGCGGCGTTTTTTCGCGGTCCACAAAATAATCGTCTAACGAAATCAGGTGCGGTGTTATGCCATTTACAGCCAGTTGCACAGCCAGGCGTTTGCTGAAGGTGGTTTTGCCCGAAGCCGAAGGACCTGCAACCAAAACAACTTTCACCATATCCTTTCGCTCGTCAATCATGTTCGCAATTTCGGCAATCTTTTTCTCGTGCAGGGCTTCCGACACTTTAATAATGTCGCCACCCCGGCCGGCTTCTATAAAACTGTTCATCGAGCCCAGGTCGGGAACATTCATCAGCGCCGCGCGCTTTTTGTGCTCTTTAAAAATATCGAATAGTTTTTCCTGACGTTCTACATCGAAAACCTCGTCAAAATCATTGGGTTTAGGAACGCGCAACAATAACCCGTCAAAATAAGGTACCACATCGAAACTGGTCAAATAACCGGTTGAAGGCACATGATGGCCATAAAAATAATTGCAATAACCATTCAGAAAATACAGGAACGAAAACAACATTCCCTGCTGCTCAAACAATTTTGCTTTTTCCTCGAGCCCTTGTTTAACCAGCTCTTCAACAGCGTCGACAGTAAGCAAACCGCGTTTGTCAAACTCAACATCGCGTTCAACCCAATCGCGCATTTCTTCTTTTATTTCAAAAATATCCGAATCGCTGATGGGCCGTCCCAAACCAATGAGTTCGCAATAATAACCATTGCTGATTCCGTTCAGCACTTTTAGTTTCACCTGCGGAAAAGTTTCGCGTACAGCCGCGTACAGTAAAAAAAGAAGGGAACGAACGTACAGGCGGCGCCCATCAATGTGACTGTAGTCGATAAAAAAAACCTGTTTCGACTTAACTACGCTGAATGAAAGCTCTTTGACTTTATTATTGACTAATGCCCCGCAAACCGGGTTATTCAACTTAATATTCAAGTCGTTTTTTATTTCGTTGAGCGTGATGCCCAACGGATACGTTTTTACCGTATTGGTATTCTGACAGTGGATGTCGATGGTTTTTTCGTTCATTTTTGGTTTGTTTGTCGGTTTTTAACAGCCTGGGAATGTAAATTTCCCGGATAGTTATAAAGCTAATTCTTTTTTCAGGAACTCGGCGGTGTACGAATGATTCCGTGCTACGATCTCCTCCGGCGTTCCGAAACCCATGATGGTGCCACCGCCTCGCCCGCCTTCCGGGCCAAGGTCGATGATGTGATCGGCCACTTTAATCACATCGAGGTTGTGCTCGATGACAATGACCGTGTTGCCACGCTCGACCAGTTTATTCAGCACTTCGAGCAACACGCGGATATCTTCGAAATGAAGGCCGGTGGTTGGTTCGTCCAAAATATACATGGTTTTGCCTGTATCTTTTTTAGCCAGTTCGGTAGCCAGTTTTACCCGTTGCGATTCGCCCCCCGACAGCGTTGTTGAAGACTGTCCTAAGGTAATATAGCCCAAGCCAACTTCCTGCAACGTTTTCATTTTGTGTGCTATCGACGGCAAGCTCTCGAAAAACTCGACCCCCTGATTGATCGTCATGTCCAGCACGTCGCTTATGGATTTTCCTTTGTAGCGCACCTCCAGCGTTTCGCGGTTGTAGCGTTTGCCGTTGCAGGCATCGCAATGCACATACACATCGGGCAGGAAGTTCATTTCAATCAACTTCAACCCACCTCCCTGGCATTCTTCGCATCGGCCTCCTTTTACGTTGAACGAAAAACGCCCCGGTTTGTAGCCCCTGATTTTCGCTTCGGGCAGCTCGGCAAACAAGGCCCGAATATCAGAAAACACACCGGTGTAAGTAACCGGGTTCGAGCGAGGCGTACGCCCCAGCGGCGACTGGTCAACCTGTACCACTTTGTCTATCTTGTCCAGCCCTTCGATGGCATCGTGAGGCAGCGGGTCTTTCAGCGAACTGAAAAAATGCTGACTCAATATAGGTTGAAGCGTGCCGTTGATAAGGCTCGATTTGCCACTGCCCGAAACGCCTGTCACACAAATCATTTTACCAAGCGGAAACTCCACCGTCACATTTTTGAGGTTGTTGCCGCGGCACCCGATTAACTTCAGCTGCTTACCGTTTCCCTGCCGGCGCTTGCCCGGGACCACAATTCGGTGTTCGCCTTTCAGGTACCGCGAGGTTAATGTATCGGCTGCAATTACTTCTTGCGGTGTTCCGGCAGCCACCACTTCGCCCCCGTGCCGGCCGGCAAAAGGCCCCATATCCACCAGGTAATCGGCTGCAAGCATCATGTCTTTATCGTGTTCCACCACAATAACCGAGTTGCCTGTGTCGCGTAGTTTTTGAAGTGAACCGATCAGCCGTAGATTATCGCGCTGGTGCAAACCAATGCTCGGCTCGTCAAGAATATACAAAACATTGACCAACTGCGAACCTATTTGCGTTGCCAGCCGGATGCGTTGCGACTCGCCGCCCGAAAGGGTTCCCGAAGAGCGGTCGAGCGACAGGTATTCCAGTCCAACATCGAGTAAAAAGCTCAGGCGGGTACGGATTTCTTTAATTATTTCGGATCCAATCTTTCGCTGCTTGTCCGAAATCCGATCACCCAACCCGTCAAACCAGGTATTCAGTTCGGCCACATCAAGCTGGGCTAGTTCCGAAATATTTTTACGGTCAACCTTAAAATACAACGACTCTTTTTTCAGGCGCTGTCCGTTACATTCCGGACAAGCTTTTTCGCGAACAAACTGGTTAGCCCATTTTTGCGCCGTTTTCGAAGGATTATCATCGCGCTGGCTGTCGATGTATTTCACAATACCCTCGTAGGTCATCATATAATTAACAGAGGTCCCGAGTGGCGAATTTTTCAATGTGATACGCTCGTTGGTCCCGTACAAAATGGCGTCCATCGCGTCATCCGGTATTTCCCGGACCGGCGTTGTCAGGTCGAAACCATGCTTTTCGCCCAGCGCTTCGATTTGCCAAAAGATAAGCGTGTTCTTTTGTGGCCCGAGCGGGGCAATGCCGCCTTTGGCAATGCTCAATTCCGGATCGGGAATAATCTTTTCCATATCAATTTCGGCAATCCGCCCCAGTCCGCTGCATTTCGGACACGCCCCTTGCGGCGAGTTGAACGAGAAATTATGCGGTGCCGGTTCGTTGTACGAGATGCCGGTTGTGGGGCACATCAGCTGACGGCTGTAATATTTAAAATCATCCGAATCGTGGTCGCCAATCAGGCAAATGCCGTGGCCTTGTTTCATCGCCGTGTTCACCGAATCCTTCAAGCGTTTGCCACTGTTGTCGTCGGTCGTCAGTCGATCGATAACCACTTCGATAAAGTGGTTTTTATATCGATCGACCCGCATATTGGGTTTCAACTCTACCACTTCGCCATCCACGCGGGCGTACAAAAAGCCCTTTTTTCGCAACTGTTCAAACAGCTCGCGGTAGTGTCCTTTGCGGCCGCGTACCAGGGGAGCACACACCAAAATCCGTTTTCCGGCAAAGTGTTCGTGAATGAGTTTCAGAATCTGGTCGTCGGTATATTTTACCATTTTCTCGCCGGTTTCGTACGAGAACGCTTCGCCGGCGCGGGCATAAAGCAAGCGTAGGAAGTCGTATATTTCGGTTACCGTTCCCACGGTTGAGCGTGGGTTTTTGTTGGTGGTTTTCTGTTCAATTGAAATTACTGGACTAAGGCCTGTAATTTTATCTACATCAGGGCGTTCCATATTGCCCAAAAAAGAACGGGCATAAGCCGAAAAGGTCTCAATATAGCGGCGCTGGCCTTCAGCATAGATTGTATCGAAGGCCAACGACGACTTTCCGCTTCCGCTTAAACCGGTGATTACCGTGAGTTTGTTACGAGGAATTTCAACACTAATATTTTGAAGGTTGTGCACCCGGGCACCGAGCACACAAATTTTTTCATCCTGATCGAGCAACTCCTCTCCGGGTTGCAGGCTATCGTTTTCAACCATTTCAGCTAATTCGTTTTAGTGCGAAAACCAGCGGCAGGCAGGGTAATTTCGTAGGTTTTACCTGCTTTGTTGACCAGCTTGTTATCGCGCAGCCAAGGGTTCAGCATTTTCAATATTTTGTAATTGGTCCCGTGGGCAATGGCATAATCGGCCCAACTGTTAACCGGTCCGTTCACCGTTGTTTTTTTGACTTCCCAAAGCGGATATTTTTCACTTTCCGGAATATCAAAACCATATTCCTTCGGATTTTCCATCATCAGTTTCAACGCGAGGATGCGAAATACGTAGCGGGTGGTTTCCTCGCCAATGAGCAAATCGTAATAGTTATCGACCTTTTGAATGCCTAGCTGCCGATCCACAAAAGCACGGCCGGCATTATACGAGGCAGCAACCAATGGCCATCGGCCGAACTTACGGTAGGATTCCTTCAGGTAACGGCAAGCTGCACGGGTCGATTTTTCGATATGGTAGCGTTCGTCCACTTCGGCATTCACTTCGAGTCCGTAATCGGTGGCTGTTCCTTTCAGAAACTGCCAAAAACCAACAGCTCCGGCTGGTGAGGTTGCGCGCGGGTCGAAACCACTTTCGGCCAAAGCCAGGTAAGCAAAATCCACAGGCACTGTATCGGCTTCGAGAATGGGAACGATAATCGCCATAAAACGCGGGGCCAATTTCAGGAAACGTATGGTTTGCGAATGAAAATAGGCATTTACCATCAGTTCGCGATCCAAACTTTCGCGTACATCGTTGTACTGAAGTGGCACCGGTTCACCCATAAACGAAAGTTTTTCGGGCAACTTTACCGAACCATGTAAAACAGGTTCTGTTTTCTGATTATCCGATACTACTTCCGATTTCGGCAACGACGATGAACCAAGTAAATAGTACACAACAACTAATACGGCAAAAAAACTAAGGCCTACTAAACTATTCCGCGATTTCTGTTTCATATTTACATTCGTGTTTAAATGGCAAAAATAATGGTTTTCAGGGTGTCGGTCAACCGGGTTGACCTTTAATTTTCATAGACAAACAAGCGGGCAAGAAGTTCCGGTTAGGTGTAATAATACAACAAAGGGGCGGGATAGGAACAAAAACACCGGGATGAACCCGGCGTTTTTGGTATGTTAAATCATTAGTGTCCACTAAAAATTAAATAACGTTCTTTGAAATATTTGTAATCTAAGGCTTTCAGCGCTTTTTTGTTGCGTGACGATTTGAAATGCTATGTTCGCCGGTTAAGAAAAACCAGTCCGATGAACAAAGGCAAATATGTTTTCGCACAGTTAGTCGAGTTTTTACCCCGTCGTGTTTTTGACGGTATCGTTGGGAAATACGATGGGAATAAATATGTCAGGCATTTTACCTGTTGGAACCAGTT